>CALKPY010000109.1 GCA_937991435.1 uncultured Acidimicrobiales bacterium | reverse complement strand
GTGAGCGCTAGTGCTGCTGACTTCCGTGGTGTGAGCTTGGGCATCGGGAACTTCCTTCGAATTTTGCCACCCAAAGTGCACGCGTGGCCGGGTTATGCGTTCAAGTATGTCGCTGCGGGTACACGAAAACTGGGAACGACGACCTATTTGGGCCTATATCCCTAATGTTCGGAATACCCGTGCCGAAAAGTCCGCGATTTAGGGTGGGAAACGCTCGTGCGGGTAGGAACCACGCGACGCTCAATGAGCTGATCAATCCCGGCCTGACTGGCGAGATTCTGAACGCAGATCTTGCCGGTCTCGACCTATTCTGACCAGTCGTGTCGGTGTAGTTCAATCGCGACTTCGGCGTCTGCAAGTTCGTACACGAAATCGCAGTGAGTTGCTCCGCCCATAATTGTTTGCGTTCGTGTGAATGTGATTTCGGGGTTGAACCCTTCGACCATCGTGCCGTCTCGGTTGCAGCTCATTATGGCCCCTAGCTCCGGTGTGCCCAGGTCTCGGTACATCTCGGCGTAGCGACATGTCGTGACGTTGAATGCGAACCGTGACGACGATTGCTCGATGACATCGAGTTCGAGCGCGCCGCCTCGAGTCCATGCTTCGAGGGAACTTGCAAATGTTGTTAGATCGTTGGCTCCGAGCACTTCGGCTAGGGCCGCGCCCTGCACGCGAGCGACGTCGACGACAACCTCTGCTGCGAGTTCTCGCACGCGTTCTTCCCCGAATTCCGAGGCGAACCTCGCGAGCAGCGGGTCGACGATGCGAGCCTCGATCTCTCGGCGCTTGAGCACGCCGATGCTGTTGAGGGTGTCTGGTAGCGCAGGGTCGCTCATCACCGCGACCGTAGAGCGCGCGAACCTGCGACGGCAATGGTGCGCCCCGATGAGCTCACTGTGGTTGGGTCAGAATCAGCCCGCTGGTCGGCACGCCGGTGCCGGCGGTGACCAAGACGTTGTCAACGTGGTCGACCTGATTGACTGCAGTGCCGCGTATTTGGCGCACTGCCTCGGCGATGCCGTTCATGCCGTGAATGTAGGCCTCGCCGAGCTGGCCACCGTTGGTGTTGATCGGTAGCCGGCCACCCATCTCGATGGCGCCGTCGGCAATGAAATGACGGGCCTCGCCCTCAGCGCAGAAGCCGAACTCTTCGAGCTGTGTGAGCACGAACGGGGTGAAGTGGTCATAGAGAATCGCGGTCTGAATGTCGTCAGGTCCAAGCCCAGTCGACTCCCAGAGTTGGCGGGCGACCACACCTATCTCAGGTAGACCACTAATCGACTCGCGGTAGTAGCTACGCATGAGGTGTTGGTCATGGGCGACGCCTTGGGCCGCTGATGCAATGACAGCAGGTCGTTGCTTGAGGTCCATCGCCCGGTCTTCGGTAGTCAGTAGCAGTGCCTGTCCGCCATCGCTTTCTTGGCAGCAATCGAGTAGGCGCAGTGGCTCGGTGATCATTCGGCTGTTCTGATGATCGTCGAGAGTGATAGGCCTTTCGAAGAAAAACGCGGCAGGGTTCGTGGCGGCATGTTTGCGGTCGGCCACCGCGATGCGGCCGAAGTCTTCGCTCGTCGCGCCGTATTCGTGCATGTAGCGGGTGGCGAACATGGCCACCCACTGAGCAGGTGTCAGTAACCCGAACGGCGTCGTCCAGCTGAAGCTGACGTCGAATGCCTCGGGCGATTGGTGCGCGTCTTGCACCCCCTGACCGAATCTGTGCCACGACCGCTCGTTAAATGCCCGGTAGACGAGCACGTACTTGGCGGCGCCCGAGTACAGCGCCATCGCAGCTTGGGCGATCACACCACACGCTGCGCCGCCCCCGTGATTGATCATGGAGAAGTGGGTGAGTTCGCGAACGCCGAGGTTACGGGCGACTTCGATATCGGTGTTCTTTTCCGCGCTGAACACAACGATGCCATCGACATCTGCGGGGTTGACCCCTGCGTCGACGCAGGCCGCGATCGATGCTTCGGTTGCCAACTGCATGGGGGTTCGCCCGGAGTTCTTGGAGAACTCGGTCGCTCCAATGCCGGCAATGGCGGTCTTGCGTGCAAATTTGATCATGATGTACTTTCCGGCAGCGTCAGGTCGGCAGTGCCGGTTACATGGGCACCAACAGAGTTCTGGCCGATGAATCCAACGGTGATCGTGCCGTCGTCGCCGATTTCGCTCACTGCCCCGGACAGCGTCATGAGGTCATACGGATAGTTCGGTGCGCCGAGGCCGATCTTCAGGTTTTTGAAGATCACATCGTCGCCAGCCCAGTCGCCGATCCACCTTGTCACGATTCCGCTCGTTGTCAAGATGTTCATGAAGATGTCTTTGGAACCTCGCGTCTGGGCAATGTCGCGATCGTGGTGCACTTCTTGAAAATCGCGGGTGGCGATCGCGGTCGAAACAATCAACAGCGGATCGAGCGGAACGGGCCCGAGCGGAAGCTGGTCGCCAACCTTGACCGCCGCAACTGCGAGCGTGTCAGAGTTTCGAGGTGTCTTGGCCGGCCGGAACTGGTGCAAGGTCACATCATCGTGGGTGTCGACGAAGCACACTTCGAGCGCCATACCGATCTCGAGTTGGTTGGACTTGAGTCCAATGATGTTTGACACGAGCCGCACGCCTTCTTCGAGCTCGACAAGGCCGACGACATGGGGATAGTCAAACGATGGGACCTGCGGGTAGTGCGGAACTGTGAAGCTGTACAAGGTGGCCTTGCCGCTGGCTACCACCCAGTCCCAGTCCATCGCCTGCGTCTTCGGATTTGCGTTGGCCGGAGGGTGCACCAATGAGCCGTCGTCGGTGAACCGCTGAATTCGAAGTTCGCGTTGACGCAACCCCTGCCAGAACCACTCCTGATCCTGGTTGAACTTGGGTTTTGGCCGAAGAGGCCTGTCGGTTGCTTCGGCAGGAACGGCCGCGGCACCGTCGCCTTCGGCAGCGAGGGCCTCTGGTTTGGCGTACTTGAGCACACGGAATCGCATGGAGCCAACACGTTCGCCTGCTGCGTCGGTGAACTCGGCTTCGGTAGTGACGAAATGGCCGTTGCCGAGTCGAGTCGTTTTCTGCTCGCTGACTTCGACAAGACGGGTCACCCCGGTAATGAGGTCACCGTGGCGCAGATACCGGTCGAAGTACAGATCAGAGTTGGTAGCGACGACGCCGGTGAAGCCAGCATCTTCGAGCTGGGCGTAGACGTTGGCGTCGGGCCGGTCAAGATCCCGAGGCGCTGGCGCCCCCATGATCAACCCCGGCATTGTCCACGCATTGAGCATGGCCGGGGGAGCGACGAGCCCCCCGTGAGGCCCGGCTGAGGCAGCTGCAGGATCGGTGAAGTACGGATTGGCCTCGGCCACCGCATCGCACCAATTACGTACCGTTGGCAGGTTGACCGGGTCGCGCGACACCGACGGCGTTCCCGCTTTACCTACGTCGGCGCGAAGCTGCTCTAGGAAATCACTCACCCAAGCGACCTTAGTCCGTGAGCCTGAATCTGACGATGTGTCAGAAACCGAGTAGTTTCGATGGCGATGGACACTGACGCGACAGCCCTCGCTGCGGCAAAAGAGCGCTACCGACTCGAGCGTGACAAGCGCCTGCGAACTGATGGCAACAACCAGTTTGTTCAGCTCGAGGGCAACTTCCCGAACTTCGACAACGATCCGTACGCGGATCCTGATTTCACCCGTGATCCGGTAGCTGAACAGGTCGACGCTGTCATCGTCGGCGGCGGGTTTGCGGGCATGCTCACTGCGATTGGGCTCACTCGCCACGGTATGCGCAATTTTCGAATCATCGAAAAGGGCGGGGACTTCGGCGGTACCTGGTACTGGAATCGGTATCCGGGTTGCATGTGCGATGTCGAGTCCATGACCTATCTGCCGCTTCTCGAAGAGACCGGCTACCGACCGACCGAGCGCTACGCCAGCGCGCCTGAGATTTTCGGGTATTGCCAGCTTCTCGGCCGCAACTTTGACCTGTACCCGCACGCCCTCTTTCAGACGGAGATCGCTGATTCGGCCTGGGATGATGCAACGAAGAATTGGTCGATCTCGACAACGCGTGGCGACCAGATCACGTCAAAGTTCTTCGTGCTCGCTGGCGGGTTGTTGCACAAAGCCAAGCTTCCGAACATTGCCGGCCTCGACGAATTCGAGGGTCACGCCTTTCACACCAGCCGCTGGGATTACAGCTTCACCGGCGGAAGCCCGACCATCGACATGGATCAGCTTGGCGACAAACGAGTCGGCATCATCGGAACTGGCGCCACGTCGGTGCAGGCCGTGCCAAAGCTCGCGGAGGCGGCCAAAGAGGTCTACGTGTTCCAACGCACGCCAGCGGCAGTTGGCGTGCGCAACAACGGCCCCGTAGACCCGGTGTGGTTTGAGAACCTCGAACCGGGTTGGCATGACAGGCGGATTCGCAACTTCACCGAAGTCGTGACCGGCAAGGAGCCCGACGAGGATCTCGTCGACGACGGCTGGTCTCAACTGATGTCGGTCGATTGTCAAAAGAACACCGAAGATCCCGACGAAATCGCGGAGCTCGAACGCCTCGACTTCGCGGCAATGGACTCGATCCGGCAGCGGGTTGACGATGTTGTCGACGATCCCGAAACGGCTGAACTACTCAAGCCCTGGTGGGGCAAACATTGCAAACGCATCTGCTTTCACGACGATTACTTGCCGTCGTTTAATCGGCCCAACGTGCACCTCGTCGATACCGATGGGCTTGGCGTCTCGGAAATCTCCGCTCGTGGTCCGGTCATTGACGGGGTTGAGTATCCGCTTGATCTGTTGATCTTTGCGTCGGGTTTCGAAGTCACCACCGACCTCGACAAACGTCTTGGGTTCGACCCCAAGGGGCGCGACGGCGTCGCACTCAGCGAACGTTGGCACGACGGGGCGCACACGATGCACGGGGTGCTGTCGGCGGAGTTCCCAAACATGATGATCATCAGCATTGTGCAAGCGGGCTTCGGGACCAACTTTGTGCACTTCCTCGGCGAATCAGCGCGGCATGTCGCGTGGATAATCAACGAGTGCGAACAACAAGGGGTCGCGCAGATCGAAGCCACGCCCGAAGCCGAAGAGGAGTGGCTGGGGGTGCTGTACAGCGTGGTCGGAGGTGTCGCTCGTTATTCGCAGTTCTGTACCCCGAGCTACTACAACAGCGAAGGTTCCCGTTCGGCGAAGGCCGCCCGAAACCTCGTGTATGTCGAGTCGATGATCGACTATGTCGGCTTCCTCGAACGATGGCGCGAGGCAGGCGATTTCCCAGGAGCACGTATCGAGCCGGTGGCGTGACATGCAAGCCCGCTATCGCATCGCTCCTGGGCAACGAATCGTTGGCATGCAATTGCCAATTCAAGCCCAATCCACGATTATGTCGGCGCCGTGGGAAGCTAGTGCTGGTCCCATCGAACTCGCTCGCGTAGCCGAAGCAGCCGAAGCTGCCGGATTCGCCTATCTCGGCGTGTGCGATCATGTCGCTATTCCTGAACACCTATCGTCGGCGATGAGTACCTTTTGGGTCGATCCGATCTCGACGCTTGGGTGGTTGGCGGCACACACGCAACGAATTGCGCTTCTCACGCACGTCTACGTGTTGCCGTACCGCCACGCTTTGATGGCGGCCAAGCAGTTCTCGACCCTCGACTGGCTAGCAGGCGGCAGGGTGATCGCCGGAATTGGTGCGGGCCATGTCGAGGCAGAATTCGCAGCGCTTGGGGTTGACTTTGCGGGCCGCGGTCCAGCGCTAGATCAGGCAGTCGCTGACCTCGCCGAGCTCATGGAACAAGAATTCGTCGATGGCCTCGGAGCAACGCCCCGCCCGGTGCAGTCGCCTCGTCCGCCGCTGTGGATTGCTGGGTCATCACCAGCGGGGATTCGCCGTGCGGCACAGTTCGGCGATGGCTGGCTTCCGCAAGGCCCGGCCACGCGCGAGTTGCTCGATCGTCTGCGCTCAAAACTTGACGTCTGCGACCGCGATATCGATGACTTTGCCGTCGGCCACATCTCGATGCCCGTGCACGTTGGCGAGGCAAAATGGGATGTTGGAACCCACACCATCACCGGTGCGCCGGCACAGATTGCTGAGCGGCTCCTCGATGGGCTTGATCCAATGGTGAACCAGATGCAGGTGCGTGTGGTCGCTCGCTCAGTTGATGAATTTTGCGATCAGTTGGCGTCGTTCGGCGCCGAAGTCATGCCGATGTTGACGACGGTTTAAGGCTGTCCCATCGGATCGGCATTTCTGCCAGCCCGTCGATCAGGTTCGAGTGGACTCGACGAAGATCGCCCACTTCGGTAGCGAGTGCGAGGCCTTCGAAACGGGTCAGCAATTCACGGAACATGATTCGCAATTCGATGCGGGCCAGCGAAGCCCCGAGACAGAAGTGTGGTCCGCCTGCGCCAAACGCGACGTGATCCGAAGCATCTCGCGTCAGGTCTAAAACATCTGGCTGGTCGAATACATCGGCGTCGCGATTTGCCGAGGGATACCAAAGGACGACGGCGTCGCCAGCAGCGATTTTCTGATCGGCAATCTCGATGTCGACTCGGGGGCGTCGAACAAACTGCATGACGGGTGTGACCCACCGAAGCAATTCTTCAACGGCGTTGTCGATGCCGCCATCGAGATCGGCGCGAAGCGCTGCCGTTTGTTCGGGGTGTTCGAGAAGGGCGACCGCTCCCGAGGTGATGAGATTGCGGGTGGTCTCGGAGCCAGCGTTTTGCAGCAGCATGAAAAAGAGATCGATCTGAAGCTGGGTCAGGGTTTCGCCGTCGATTTCTGCGTCGATCAAGGCGCTGATTAGGTCGTCTTGTGGATTCTCGCGTCGTAGCTCGCACAGCTGGTCGGCATAGCTGAACATTTCGCCGAGCGCCTGCTGTGCCGCTTCGGGGGCTTGGTCAGCATCGAATCCAAACATGGTTTCAGTCCACGCAAAGACCTGCTTGCGGTCTTGTTCCGGAACGCCCACAAGGTCGGCGATGACCTGCAACGGCAGTTCTACAGCGAGATCGTGCACCATGTCGCATTCGCTGCGACCGGTCAGGTCGTCGATCAGCCGATCGACGGTTGCCTGGATTTTGCCTTCCATCTCGCGGATGCGACGCGGGGTGAAGCCTCGGCTGATCAGCAGGCGCATACGCGTGTGATCCGGCGGATCGAGGCTCAGCAGAAGCTCGCTTGTGCCATCACTACCTGGATCGGCATTTGGTGTCAGAAACGGCGTGGGCTGCGAGCTCCACGTCGCTGCATCGCGACTTATGGCCACCACGTCACTGTGTCGTACAACATTCCAGTAGCCAGTTGGCCAACCGGGGTGCTCTTGGTGGAAAACAGGAGATTCGGTTCGCAGACGTCTGAACTCCTGATGAGGGAATCCATCGGTATAGGTCGACTCGTCAAGCAGATTGAGCGGGCTAGTCATACCGAGAGTGTGGCCGATAACAGACCAAGACGCTGCCGCGTAGTGACCTCAGGTGCGAATGCGTTCACCATCTTCGGCGAACACGTGCAGCGCGCCGTGTACGCCGACGTGCACCTGATCACCGCGTGTGGTCTGCGTCTCGCCTTGGTCGCGTACGACAAGAATCTGGTCGGATCCTTGGTGCTGCGTGAGTACGTGGACATACGATTCGCTGCCGAGTTCTTCAACTACGGTGACTTCGCCGGCGATACCCGTGCTCTGCAGAGTCAGATGCTCTGGGCGAACTCCGACGCTCATGGAGCTGCCGTGCGATGCGTTTATCGCCGAGGCCATGGCGGGGTCGAATTCGAGCGGCTGCCCGGAAATCGAAAGCGTGCCGTCTGTTCGTTTGACATCGAGGAGGTTCATGGCTGGTGAGCCAATGAAGCCAGCCACAAACCGATTGACTGGTTCGCTGTAGAGAGTGCGAGGACGGTCGACCTGTTGCAAGATGCCGCCATCGAGCACGGCCACTCGGTGGCCCATGGTCATTGCTTCGACCTGGTCGTGAGTTACATAGACCGTGGTTACGCCCAAACGAGCTTGCAGATCGGCGAGCTCGGTACGGGTCTGCACTCGAAGTTTCGCATCGAGGTTCGACAGCGGTTCGTCCATGAGGAACACCTGCGGGTTTCGCACGATGGCCCGACCCATGGCAACACGTTGGCGTTGTCCGCCTGAAAGGTTCTTCGGCTTGCGGTCGAGATAGGGCTC
The DNA here is from genome assembly GCA_937991435.1 of uncultured Acidimicrobiales bacterium. Taxonomy (GTDB): domain Bacteria; phylum Actinomycetota; class Acidimicrobiia; order Acidimicrobiales; family UBA10347; genus UBA10347. Next base: position 2,326 of record CALKPY010000109.1, on the reverse strand, counting down.
GAGGCCGAGGATGCGTGCGGCTTCGGCGACCCGTGTCGCTCGCTCGTGTTTTGGCACCTTGGCCTGCTTTAGTGCGAAGCCCATGTTCTCGCCCACAGTCATGCTGGGGTACAGGGCGTAGTTCTGGAACACCATGGCGATGTCGCGATCCTGCGGCGGCTTCAGCGTGACGTCGACGTCGTTGATATAGACGCTGCCCTCGTTGACGTGCTCGAGCCCGGCCAGCATGCGCAATGCCGTCGACTTGCCGGAACCGGACGGACCGACCAAGACGAGTAGTTCGCCGTCGGCGATATCAAGGTCGAGGGAGTTGACCGCGGGAATTTCTGTGCCGGGATAGATCCGGCTTGCGGCCTCATATCGAACTTCAGCCATTGCGGTGCTCCACTCGTTTTGCAGACGGTCGATGAGAAGGATTTGTGATCGAGGTCATTTGATCGCTCCCATAGCGAGTCCACGGATCATTCGTTTCTGAGCGACCCAACCGGCGATCACGACCGGCAAGGTTGCCAGAACCGAAGCGGCGCTAAGTCCGGCAAGGAATTGGCCTTGGAATTTCTGTTGTGAGTTGACCCAGACCGGGATCGTCGACGCGCCTGTCGGGTTCAACTGCACGGCGAGGAAGAATTCGTTCCATGCAAAGATCACGCACAGCAGTGCAGTTGCTGCCAAGCCCGGTGCCACAATTGGCAAGATGACCTGACGGATTTGGCCCATCAAGCTGCATCCGTCTATCTGGGCGGCCTCGATGAGTTCCTTTGGTACTTCTGCGAAGAATGATCGCAACATCCACACGGCGAGCGGCAGGTTCATTGCGGTGTACAGGATCACAAGCACGGTTCGTGTGCCTAGCAGATCGAGGTCGCGGGCAATGATCCACAGCGGCATGATCGCACCGACGATCGGCAGGAACTTCGTGGAGATGAAGAAGAACAGCACGTCGCGCCACATGCGCATCGGGCGAATCGCCAGGGCGTACGCGGCGGGAACAGCGAGCACCATGACGAGCACCGTCGAGATCAGCACGATCCAGAACGAGTTGCCAAACGCTTCGGTGAAGCTGAGCAGGCCGGAGTTTGACTCGGTGACTTCCGAGAAGCGATCGAGTGTCGGATCGAAGAACAGCACTGGGCTCGCGTTGGCGACCGATTCTTCTTTGAAGCCGTTCAGCACGAGCCAGAACAGTGGGAAGAAGAACAACAGGCCGATGATCCACGTCAAGAACGCAAGGAAGTGCGCGACGATCCGATTCTGACCGAGGATCGGTTCGGATTTGGGAGCACGAGTGAACGGGTTACGGGTGAGCGAGGCCATCAGGAATCGTCCTCCAGGAGATTGGACAACACTCGCAAACCAATATTGGCGATAATGATCGATGCGATCACGACAATGATCGAATACGACGAGGCCAAACCGAATCGGTTACCGCCGCCGATCGATCGCTGCGCGATGTAGAAGGGCAGGTTCTTGGCCCCGGGTTGACCGCCGACGATGACTTCGATGTGGTCGTACACCTGAATGAGATAGATGGCGCCCAGCAACGTGCCGAGTTCGAGGAACGGGCGAAGCTGCGGAAAGGTGATCTGGCGGAAGATGCCGAACGACGTGGCCCCGTCGACACGTGCAGCTTCGAGCACCGAGTTGTCTTGGCCCTGCAGACCGGCGAGCACGATCAACATCATGAACGGGCTCCACTGCCATACGAGCACGACGACGACCGACGCCAGCGGATACTTGGTCGCAAACTCGATCGACTCAACGCCAAAGATGTTAAGCACCCAGTTGATGACGCCAAACGTGGCACCGAACATCTGCGTCTTCCACATGAAACCAGCGACGACCGGCATGACCAGAAATGGGGTGATGAGCAGCGTGCGGACGAAGCCTTGTCCGAAGAATTTCCGATCGAGCAAGATAGCGAGCAAGGTGCCCACGATGAGCGAGAACAACACTGCCATTACGGTCATCTGCACGCTTATCCACGCGGAGTCTCGAAAGAACTTGTCGCCGGGTAGGGAGCTGTAGTTCTCGACACCGATGAACTCGCGCGGTTCGGGCTTGTCGAGGCGCCAGTCGGTCAAGCTGTAGAACAGCGTGAAGAGGAACGGAATCTGCGTGACCGCGATGGTGTAGATAAGGGCGGGGAGTATGGGAAGGCGGCGCTTCCATCCGTCGCGGCGTTCCAGACTCTTAACTTCGTCGGCGCGTGATTCGGTTTTGCTATCGGCTGTGATGCCGCCAACGGCGTTCGACATGACGCTCCCCCCTTCGAGATGACCTGGCCTAGTTGGAAATAGACCGGCCGGGCGTACGAGACGCCCGGCCG
>CALKPY010000108.1 GCA_937991435.1 uncultured Acidimicrobiales bacterium | reverse complement strand
GTAGCTGATGGCGACACCGTCAAGTTCTGTGTCAATGCGATCAACAGGGGTCCGTCACGGGCTACCAATGTGCAGATTCAGGTAATTCGCGATCAGACTCAATCTGGCTACCACTATCCGGTCACGTGCGGCGCAACGGGTTGCGAAGAGTGGTGGGCGGCCGGGTCCGAATACACCTACTCCTACGAACAACCAGTGTCGTTAGGCGAGTTCGCCCACTGGGCTCGTATTGTCGGAGCTGACGAGGTGAACAACCTGGCCTTTGGGAGCAACACCTTCGATCATGCGGGTGTTGACGTGAGTTGAGCTGCCACGCTGAGCCCGTCCGGATCGTTTGAGTTGGCCTCAACCCCGGACGGGCGTAACGGCCTTTCACTGAGCCCTACTGCCGTTGTGTCAGGATACGAACCTTATGGTGGCAGCGAGTTGACAATCTGTTCTGTTGCGGTGTGTGAAGTGTGACCCTCTTAGCTCCGACTTCGATCGAGCAGCCAAACCGACAGGAAATGGTATGACGAACATGCAACACGGGCTGGCCGGAAGCGCAGCTCGATATCGCTTCTTGTGTGCCTTGATGTTCACGAGCTTGCTGGCAGCGGTAGCACCGGCCGTGCCCGACGCTGGCGCCGGCCCGGCCGACAAGACATTTGCGGCGACGTCTGTCGACGGCGCGCTCGAGGTACAAGGCAAGGCCGAAACAAATGACGAAGCCAGCGAGACAGCAGCGGCCAGCTATCCCGATAACAATCCTGAACCAGTCCCCGGAAAACCGTACCTTGCGGCGCTGATCACGATTGTGGAGTTCGGCGATGTCTGTCCGTCTGACTGGGCTGCAGCGAACGCAGTCCCCGACAATCCAGGCTTGTCTCCGAATCACGACACAATTAGCGCCAGCGTTGATGACACGGTCACCTACTGCGTCAACTACGTGAATGCAGGGGATTCCCCTGCGAGCCTCTTCGAGGTGTACGCGGGTGGCAATGGTGGCATTGAAGTATCTGGGGTACCCGGAGCGGAGGGAAAGTTCCAATTCGATCGAATTGTTTCCGAACCCTACGAAGAGGATGTTGTAACCGTTTTCGGCGAGTATCAAAGCGGAGGGTTGACGTACCCAGCTCCCCGAACGGTACCGGACGAGGCTGGTGTTGTTCCGCCAGAACCCCAGCCAGAGCTCGATGTGTTGGTGACGGTCGTCGCGAAGGACCCGGTCTCTGATCCGTGTCCTTCTACCTGGGCTGAAGCCGCGGCTGTCGTGAACAACCCGGGAATCAGTCCGGATCCATACGACACGATTCCAGCGGCGTATGGCGATGAAGTCACTTTTTGCGTGCTCGGAACCAACAAGGGCCCAGGTCCGGCCGTCAATGTGGTGCTCAAGTCTGACGGTTTTCACGATACTCAGCGGTATGAGTTCGCGGCGTGTTGGGGCGTGCAGGACTGCCAGTTGGTGTGGCCAAGCGGAGCGGAATTCCGATATTCGTATGATTCGATCGCCACTCCCGAGTCGTGGTACGAACCGCACCACGCGGTGATTTCGGGTATGACCGGCTCGGGGCCGTCAGATGCAATTGCTGCGGGGTCTGGAATCGACGAAGCGGGCGTCACACCGGTGCTTCCGAATCTTGAGGTGGCACTGACAGTTGTGGCCGAGGGGGAGCCGTGCCCGTCTAGTTGGGAGGCCGCGGCGCAGGTCGTTCCGGGTCCGAACACAGATCCAAACTCGGCCTATGACACGATTACTGCGCAGTACGGCGACACGGTCAGTTACTGTCTGAACGCAACCAACGCTGGCGACGCACCGGCCTACAACGTGTTCGCGTTCGCATGGTGGGACGGTGTTCCGTGGCCAACGAGCTTTCCGGCGTTGCCGTTCAACATGTGGCAGCCCGGATATCAACACCTCTACAGGTATGACCACGTCGTGACCGAGCCGAACGGCGTTCCCCCAGGGACCGACCCACACAAGGTCGGAATTTATGGCTACCTCGATCCGAATTCCTTGGTCGAGGCTCCCGGCCATGGCAACAACGATTATGCCGGTGTCACCCTTGAGCAGTCCCCGATCGGCGACGTGAACTGCGATGGGCAGATTACCGTTACCGACGTGTCGAATCTGCTTCAGGCAGTTGTTGGTTTGCGCGACCCTGTCAGCTCGTGCCCCTTGGCCAACCCGGCAAGCGAAGTCAGTACAGCGGCGGGTGACGCTGACGATGACGGAGCGATCACCGCCAACGATGTTGCATTACTAATGCGCTGCGTCGTGGGCGCTCCAGACGCACTTTGCTGAAAAACAATGCTTTGGCCGCTTACGGTGCCGACCTTCGCAACTTACAACTGCTCTCCCAGCCTCAATGCGAGGTTGACGCGACCTTTATGCAGGTTCGAAGTGGTTGCACTGACCGAAATCTCGAGAATGTCGGCAATTTCGGCGACAGACAGCTCTTCAAGATAGTGCAGGGCGACGACCGCGCGCTGACGGTTGGGCAGTGACGCTACCGCGCTCCAAACTTCTGGATCACCGACACGCTCTGGTTGTTCGCAATCGGGTGACAGCGGGTGAACCTTGCGCAGCGCTCGCCCTTCTCTGCTTCGATGACGCCGACCGTTTGAGGCCAGGTTGATCGCGACCCGACGCGCCCACGCTCCGGGCCGGTCAAAGACCGAAAGTTCATTCCATTGGTCGGCGGCTCTTGAGAGGGCTTCTTGCGCTATATCTTCGCCAGCGCCGCGATCACCGAGAATAGCGCCGGCCATTACCGCGATCGAAGCAAACTCGGCCCGATAGAACTCCTCGAAGCTTGGCGGGTCCGGTCTTGGAACAGTTGGCAGTTCCGGTCTTGGAACAGGTTGAATGTCGGTTTCGACTGCCGTGCGATTTGGTGTTTGTGCGCGATTCGTAGTCGGGCGGATTGGCACATGCCGAGTTTCGCAGCAAATGGCTCCATTCAGCCGGATTCATAGTGTTGCATAGGCCTAAATACTCAGAAACCGGGTCAACTCGTCGTCACATTTTTTGGGCTTCGGGTTGACATAGTTCGGTTCTGCGGTGTGTGTCTGTTGTGGTTCGACTTTCGCACGACTCAAAGGCTGTAACCCGAGCCGTCTTTGTTGAGCGGTCGTAGCCCCGTGACTCTCGATCAACGCTTGAGTGAAACGCTGAAACTCGAACGCCATGGCGTTGAGGCGCGTCGGATAAACGGAGTCACTGGGGCACCCACAGCGCTTCCGGGCCAAAGCCGTGACCGCCGCACAATCGTGCCGATCTGGCTGAGAAACGCCGGAGCTGCACTCTTGCTCGCTGCCACAGTTGCTGTTATCGGGTTTTTGGGCGTCGACGACTTCCGGTCGACTAGTCAAACCCTTGAGGTCGAAGTTGCGGCTCCAGGAATCGGGGTGCCGGCCGTCGCCGATGAAGATACCGACGAATCTCCAGTCGACGATCCGTCAGGAACGGCCGACCCGGAAATAGACGAAACCGGCGGCTTGGCTGAGCGGGCAGAGACCTCGTTGGTCCCGTCGGACCTCGGCGATGAAGAAACGTCCCCGGGGAACGGGTCCACCGGTGACGCAACGGCAGCTATCGACCGTGGCGAACGTGCGGTGTCTGAACCATCACGTGTGCCGACTGCTACGGCATCGACACAAGCGGATAGTCCCGGGTTGCTTGCGCCGACGCCCACGCCGCCGGAGGCCGACAGCCCTGGCGCCTTGACGCCAACGGCGACGTCTGAGATTCCGACAGTTCCTGCTGGTTCGTCATCGACTCCGACGTCGACCGCTCCAGCTGCATCGTCGACCCCGACCGCAACGGCGCCTGCGGGTTCCTCATCGACGCCGACGCTAACTCCGACGTCTACCGCGCCGGTTGCATCGTCGACGCCCACTCCGACCGCGCCAGCGGGTTCCTCATCGACTCCGACACCTACGGCTGTCGTTGCTTCGCCGACCCCGACCGTGACTGCTCCAGCGGGGTCGACGTCGACTGCGACGCCCACAGCCCCAATTGCATCGCCGACGTCTACTGCGACCATGTCTCCCACCTCAACATCAACGCCTACTCCAACGTTGTCGCCGACTGCAACCTCGTCGCCGACGCCAAGCCCAACGTCGACAACTACTGCAACGCCTAGTCCGACAGCGACAGCAACCGCTACGCCAAGTCCAACACCGGCCACTCGAAGTGTGACCATCGACGGAACTCTCAACGGTGGCGGCTCTAGTGGTTCTCAATTCGCCCCAGATACGTACATCGTGCTGGTCGAGATCGACGGAGTTCCGAGTGGTGAAATCGACGATCTTGGTTCTTTCCTCGCACCCGAGTCGGTCTTCCCTCTGAACCTGCATCTCACCATTGATGACCCATCATCGAGTTGTTTCTGGGTTGCTGACACGGTGTTGTTGCCCGGCCAGACATTTATCGGAAACATCGTGTTCGAGTTTGAATGCTGAATTCCGCTCGTGGGGCGAGGTTCGCCTTCGACGAACCTGCCACCGCCTTGATGCAGACCATCGCTGACTTCCACTTATGCCTGACGGCAACTTCGTCTGGGCTGTGATGTGCTGAATTTCGACGAATTCTACGAACGCGAGTTTGCATCGATAGCGGTGGTAGCTGGGACGGTTCTTGGTGACCGGGTCGCAGGCGAAGACATCGCTCAGGAGGCGCTCGCCCGTGCCGCTCAACGGTGGGAAGAGATTTCGCAGTATGACCGTCCTGGGGCGTGGGTGCGGCGGGTGGCCATCAACCTCGCGTCGAATGGTCGCAGGAGCAGGCGGCGCGAGTTGCGCGCTGTCACCAAGCTCGGTGCCGGTGCCGAATATTCGGAACAGCCCCAACGCCTCGGCGACCCAGCCGTTTGGCAAGCTGTGTCAGCGCTTCCGAGTCGGCAGCGTGCCGTAATTGCGCTGCGGTACCTCGAAGACCGATCGGTGGCAGAAATCGCGGACATCCTTGAGATTTCGGTGAGCGCTACGACCTCGAGCCTGCATAAGGCTCGGGTCCGGTTGGCTGCGGCCCTTGGTGAGCAGCCATGAGTCTCGACGAACGGGTGCGTGAAACCTTCAGGCTTGAGCGGCAAGCAGTCGAGCAGGAGCATCGGGCCAGGTGGTCGCGGGGTCAAACAAGGTGGTCGACGGGCCCAACAAGCGACGAGCCTGAGGGTTCTCCGGAGTTGGATAGCTGATGTCGTACTGATCTGTGTCGCCCGTGCTGGCTCTAAGCGCTAGCAGCCAGCCAGCGCTGGTAGCACCTGGCCGGTGTACAGATTCAGACACTGCCATGCGGCCTCGATCGGCATACCACCACACAGCGGGTGGAGAACAAACGGACTCGCGTGCTCCTCGCCACAAAGAAGTTCGACCGCTTCGGCCGGATGCAAGATGCGATAGATGCCCTCGTCGCGTAGCTCCTTGATCGAGTTGGCGGTCGACTTCACAGCCGATGCGATGTCTGATGTCTGCCACGACTTGTAGACGCTTGCTTCGTGAAAGAAATGACGCCCCAACTCAGCCCAGGCCTTGTCGGGATCTTCGGCGATGAAATTTAGGGTCTGGCGTGGCGACGGCATGAGGCACATGCCGCTGGTGCCATTGGCGGCGAGTTCGTCATCGTAGATCTGCTTGAGTTCCGGCGAGTGCGACGACGGGAAGAACACGAGCCCGCGTCGCGCCGCTCGGCGGGCGGCCGCTGCGCTATTACCGCCGATCATGATGAACGGGTGTGGTTGACTCACGGGAACAGGGGTGATGATCACCTCGGCTCCCCGGTACTCAAACGGTTCACCGGACCACGCGGACATCATGACATCGAGGGCCTCGTCGAGCAGACGACCTCTGCGGGCCCACTCTTTGTCGAGGAGCGCATATTCTGATGGCCGGTAGCCAAGCCCGGTCACGATCGACAGGCGATTGCCGCCGCTTAATAGGTCGAGCACGGCAAGGTCTTCCGCAAGGCGCACTGGGTCGTGCAGCGGCACCAATAGCGCAGAAATGGTTACCCCAATTCGCGTAGCCCGACCAAAGATCGCCGCGGCAACTGCCATTGGTGAGGGGCTCCACCCGTTTGCAGCGCCGTGGTGTTCTTCGAGCGTGATGGTGGTGAAACCATGCTCATCTGCGTGTGCCGCCATCTCGACCACCGCTTGATACCGCGCAGACATTTCTGTCGGCTCGAGACCGGGCTGAATGCAGTTGAAACGTGCGACTGACATGGTCACGGTTCGATTCCCATCAGTGCGCACGCAAGAGTGAGCGCGCCGCGGTAGTCAACTTTGGCGACCTCGGTACGTGGCACCTCGTCGACGATAAGCACGTCTTTGGGCACCTTGTAATCGGCGATCGAGCGCCGACAGTGATCTCGGAGTTCTTCAGACGTCACCGAGACGCCGTCGCGCAGCCTTACGAGTGCGGTGACTTGGCTTCCCCACCGTTGCGACGGTGTGCCGACAACTGCGGCATCGAATACCGCATCATGTGACTTGAGCGCAGCTTCGACCTCCTCGGGGTGGATCTTCTCGGCACCGGAGTTGATGCTCGCCGAACCGCGACCGAGAACCGTGATCGAACCATCAAGCTCGATCTGTGCGAAGTCACCGGGGATTACCCAACGAACGCCTCGAAACGTCGGAAAGGTCGCAGCGGTCTTCTCGGCATCTTTGTAGTAGCCAAGCGGTATCGCGCCGGTGCGCGCGAGCTTGCCGGTCTCGCCGATCTCGCAGACGCGACCAGTCTCTTCATCGATGACTGTGGTCTCAGGACCGACCTCGAAGCGGGGCGCCTTTTGTTCGCCGCCATCGTCCATGCGTCGACCGGTAGACCCGGTTTCTGAGGCGCCGTACGTGTCCATGATTATCTTGTTTGGAAAGGCAAGTCGTAGCTGCTCTCGCACGGCCATCGACAGTGGGGCAGCGGCGTTATTCACGCTGAACAGGCTCGTGAGCGCCAAGTCTCTGGCGGGCCCATTTAGACGAGCTTCGGCTACGGGGCGGGCCATAGCGTCACCCATAGTGGTAATCGCATGTGCTCCGGCACGATCCGCGAGAGCGAGCATCTCATACGCGTCGAACCGGGGAAGCGAATACAGGACCATCACGCCTCCCATCACGTGAGCATTACCGCACGCCCATTGGGTGCCGCCGTGCATCATTGGCCCCGCCGCCATAAGCACACCCTGACCATCAGCCGCAGCGGCCTCTCGGCCCAACTGGGCCAAGCTCTCAATCGGCCGATCTCGACGCCCGGCATTGAGAGCGGCCATGATGATGTCTTCGTTGCGCCACATGACCCCTTTGGGCATGCCTGTGGTGCCACCGGTGTACACGATGTACTGGTCATCACTCGACCGAGATGTCGCGGATCGCTGCGACGAGGCGTCTGCGAGTGCTTGTTCGTACCCGTCGTCGATCACAAGCCGGTGTTTGAGCTTCGCAAGCCCGGGAGCCACCGCATCAATCGCCGGCGAGAACTCTGAGTGTTCGATGACGGCGACGCAGTCTGCGTTGTCATACAGATAGGTCAGCTCGTCGTGCACGTATCGGTAGTTCACATTGATTGGCACCGCTCGAGCTTTGAAGCACGCGTAGAACGACTCGATCCACTGGTGACAGTTGCGAGCATGGACCGCGACGTGATCGCCGCTGGCAACGCCCGCGTCGGTGAGATGATTGGCGAGTCGCGTGGTGCGGTCATCGAGATCTCGCCAATTCATCTCGATCTGGTTCGTGATGACCGCTGGTCGCTCGGGCACGGCATCGGATACGACCTCGATGATTGACCCGAGTTGAAGATCTGATGGCATTAGGGGCCTCTTTCTCGAGACTGACTCGGTGACCCGTGCCGATGGCACTGATGTTGATAGGCGGTTATTTTGTGAGCTGGCGAGTCAGCGGCGGGTAAGTTCGTCAACGTTGGTTCGCAAGATCTTGCGCTGAACTGCCACGTCGAAATGGCTGACCTGATCTACGTAGTCGAGCGGACGGGGCATGCCTTCGATATGGGGCCAGTCGCTACCGAAGATCACACGATCGGCCCCCATGAGCTCGACAACCTCATTGACGTCATCTTCCCAGAACGGGTTGACCCACCAATTAGCCTTTAGCGTGTCAACCGGATGCTCGTCGAAGTACCCGGGCATCTTTTTGTGTGTCGAATCAAGCTTGTTCATCGCGTCACGTAAATAGGAGCTTCCGTTCTCTACGGTCGCCATGCGTAGCCCAGGAAATCGATCGAACATCTTTGCGAAAACCGAACTGATAACGAAGTCTGCCGCGGCGCGCTCGATAGCGAATTGTTTGATTGTCGGTTTGAACCCGCCGCTGAACTGTCCAGAGAACGCGTCGTCGGCGTACCCGTTCGATGAATATCCGCTGTCGCCCGCATGGATCACGACGGTAATGTCGGCTTCAACGACCTGCTTCCAGAACGGGTCAAAGGTTTCGTCAAACGGCGGAAGCTGCCCATTCGCTGTGGTCGCAGCCGCGGGCCGCATAACGATGATCCGTGCTCCCTGTTCGGCGACCCAGGCCAGCTCTCGGCAAGCCCAGTCAACGTCCGCGAGCGATAGATAGGGAGCCGCGAAAATGCGGTTCTGGTGAGCGAATCCCCAGTCTTCGTGAAGCCACCGATTGAAGGCGGTGAAGGACAATGCGACTGCTTCTGGGTCGCGATGGAGTAATTCTTCGAAGAGCACACCAAGGGTGGGGAACAGCCACACAGCATCGAGCCCTTGCTCATCGAGACAGCTCAGTCGGGCACCTCTGTCGCGGTATTCGGCGGCGATGGGCGCCCGTTCGGTGAGGAAGTCCCACGGTTGGCGTTGATCAGGATTACCGCGGAAGTAATCGTGCATGGCCCCGGGGGGAGCGACCGGATCAAAGGTGGGATTGGCGACGCCTCGCCACAGTTGTCCGGCGACCACGGGATACTGCCGCTTGCCGATAGTAACCCATTCGACACATCGTGAACCGTGGCTCGGGTCGAGATGGCGAGTAAACGCGTCAATTGGCTCGTAGTAGTGGTTATCGCAGTCGAAGGGTAGGTAGCCCAACGCTGTGGTCACCGCCTGCACCGTTACACCCCGACGTGGCCGGTGACGATTTGAAAGGCAATATGGGAAAGGGTGGCTTCGAGCCGGTCCGGGGTAGTTCCTCGATGCGACAGTTCGTCGCGATACGACGTCAATCGTTCGAGCATTGCGAGTACCGCAGCGGCGGTGGCTATGGCATCGGTGTCTTCCGCGACTTGACCGGCGTCGACATTGGCTTCGACCATCGCCGCTATTGCCTGAATCAGCGGCAGCTGCTGTGCGCTTCGAACCCGCCGAAACTCGGGTTCGCCTTCTTCTGCTTTGAGGTTGCGCACCCGTAAAACAGCGCCATTGGTGTCCCAGTAGTCGATGTAGGCACGCACAAAGGCAGTTGCTTTCGGCGCATCGTTCGGGGAGCTCCACGGCTCAGCGAGATGTTCGAGGACCACATGGGAGTCAGCCACGAGCTCATTGGCAAGGGCCAATATCGCAGTGTCGATATCGGCGAAGTATTGATAGAACGTTGCCGGCGAAGCATCGACATCGCGGGTGATGTCGACGAGACGCATGTCTGAAAGGCCATCGCGAGCGAGAAGTTTGCGGGTGGCGTTGAGCAGCTTGCGGCGGGTGGCCTTGGCTCGCTCGCCAATCTCGCGACCATCGGTGGCGACTGTAGGTTGATCGCCCGTACTCGTACTCGTCACGTCACGCACCGTAGACGGCAGCTGGCTGCGGGGCTGCGCTAATGAGATCGGCGACCACCGGGCCAATCTCATCGGGGGAGTACCGGTCGCGCTTGTCGAACACCGTGCCATGTTGCCAACCATCAGCGATAGACAATTCGCCGCCTTGGGTTTCGAACATGCGACCCGATACATCGCATGAGTCTGACCCAAGCCACACGACGACCGGGCTGACGTTTGCGGGGTCCATGGCGTCGAAGCCTTGATCAGGCTTGCGCATCATGTCGGCAAAGGCTTCTTCGGTCATACGGCTGCGCGCAGCCGGGGCGATTCCGTTGATCTGGATGCCGTATCGGCCGAGTTCCGCCGCTGCGGTAATGGTGAAACTGGCTATACCAGCCTTGGCGGCGCAGTAGTTGGCCTGCGAGACCGATCCGAAAAGTCCCGCGCCAGAGGCGGTCGTCACAATGCGGGCTTTAACGGGGGTACCGGCCTTGCTGAGTTCTCGCCAATGGCCGACAGCGTGACGCACCGGGCAGAACATGCCGCGAAGATGCACGTTGATCACCGCGTCCCATTCGTCGACGGACATGTTGACAATCATGCGGTCTCTGACGATGCCAGCGTTACACACCAGCGTGTCGAGTCGCCCCCAGGTCGCAAGCGCTTGCTCGATCATTGCCCCCGCACCGTCCCAGTCAGCGACGTCGTTGCTGTTGACGATCGCTTGGCCGCCGGCAGCTGTGATGGTTTCAACCACTTCGTCTGCGGGAGCAGTGTCAAGGCCGTCGCCGGCAAGCGTCGCTCCAATGTCATTGACGATCACCTTGGCGCCTTCGGCAGCGAACGCAATTGCGTGGGCACGGCCAAGACCGCGCCCTGCGCCGGTCACGATGACTACCCGGTCGTCACAGATTCCCATTGGGATCAACTTTCCTTTGGTCGCTCTCATACCCCGGTGGTCCTGCCGACGCATTCGTCGCTGGTGCGATTCGCGTCTAAGGATACTTGTTTCTGACGAATCGTCAGAAACAAGCCTGCCGGTCGCGTAGCCGGTTCGACTCGGCTTCAGTATTGGTGCATCATTGCCGTAACCAAACGAAGCCCGCAGAGGAGCCCTTGTGCCGCATCTTTCGTCAAATCCTGTTCACCTGGGTCTCGGAGCCTTGGTCGTGCCCCAACCCGAGTTCACTGGTGACCCGTCGTGGTATGAGGGTTACGGCATCCGCACGAGTGGCGACGGTAAGGATGGGCGCTTGGTCTCGATGCACACATTTACCGAGTCGTGGACAACCTGGGAAATGCATCCGGTAGGCGAAGAACTGGTGTTATGCACCAGTGGTTCGATAACCCTTGTGCAAGAGCTTGACGGCGAGCACGTGCGGGGCACGATTTCAGCGGGTGAATATGCGATCAATCCTGCTGGGGTTTGGCACACCGCAGAGGTCGATTCGCCCGCTACCGCAGTATTTATCACCGCTGGTCTTGGTACCGAAATGCGACCGGTCTGATCTGTGTCGAGCCGGCCTAGTCGCTGAACCTCGCCCGTAGATCTTTCTTCAAGATCTTGCCTGTGGGGTTCCGCGGTAGCGAGTCGACAAACTCGAGCTGCTCAGGAATTTTGTGCTTTGACATAGAAGCGGCCAACAAGTGGTGAGTCATCTCGTCGAAGGTGATCGATTCGGCGCCGCTTGACACGACTACAGCACACGCCCGTTCGCCCGAGTCGTTGTCTGGAAGTCCGACCACGGCTACATCGGCGATTAGCGGGTGATCGTGCAGAACGTCTTCAACTTCTTTGGGCGAGATGTTTTCTCCCTTGCGGATAATCACATCTTTGAGACGTCCCGTAATCGTGACATACCCATCGACGTCGATTATGCCGAGGTCGCCTGTGCGGAACCAACCGTCGACGAAGGCTTCGGCGTCGAGCGACGAGTCGAGGTATCCAACGCATACTTGAGCGCCTTTGACTTGCAGTTCGCCTTCGGCGCCCGAAGTGAGCGTTTCACCGTTGAGAGCGACGCGCAGCTCAACGCCTGGGCAGGCCCGCCCTTCAGTAGTTGCCAGCTTCTCGTCGGGGTCGTGCACACTCGCCATGGTGTTGATGGGTGCTTCTGTCAGGCCCCAGCCATTGAGCAGTGGGGCTCCAAAGGTGGCTTGTAGCTCGCTGTGCAGACTGGTTGGTTTTGGAGCGCCTCCGCCGTTGAAGATGCGTACGTCGGGCAGCAACCGGATATCTGGTTCGGCTCGCTGAGCGCCGAGGTAGGTCTGAAAGAAGAAGGTGCCGGCTCCGGCACATGTGCAGCCGTTGTCACTTAGCCACTGCGGTGTGGCGGCGGGGTCGAACGCCGTGACCATCAACAGCTCTACACCGGTTTGCATCGAGTTGAACAGCCATACGAGACCTCCCACGTGAGTGAGCGGAAACACGACAGCTGATCTGTCGTCGGGTCCCACCTCGCACCCCGACTGCATGCCGTTGTTTGCAGCCGAGATCGACAGGTCGGTGTGCAACGCACCCTTTGGGTCTGCGGTCGTGCCCGACGAATAGAACAACCACCTGACATCTGCGGGCGACGATATGGCCGGGGCCAAGGTTGTCGGGTCGCCTTCGGGAAGTGCATCGTCGACGACGAGAACAGAGAAGTCGTCGCCGGCGAGCTGTCGCGCCATTTGTGCGAAATCGAAGTCTCGATATGTCGCAGGAACGATCAATAGCTCGCAGCGACTCTGTGCGGTGATGAAGCTGAATTCACGGTGGCGGTAGATGGGCAAGATCGGGTTTTGCACCGCTCGCAGTCGAGACAACGCGCCGACGAGCACGAGTGATTCAAAAGTCGACGGCAAGGTCCAAGAAACAGCGGTACCTTCCTCGACGCCCCTTGATTGGAGACCAGCTGCGCAGCGCTCGCACCAGCTTCGATACTCGGCGAATGTCATGGCCCGACCCGCTTCGTCGCGTGCCATCTGTTTGTCGGGCGTCAGCAAGGCGCGGGTTTCAATCAGTTCCCAAAGCGACAACCCGGAGGTGTCCAGCGTTTCGGTCGTTCGCGTCGAGCTCATTGGGGAACTGTAAGACAACCGCGCTTGCAGACGTGGAGTTTAGAGCGCGTCACGCGACCAGGAGAATGCCTCGGAGGCTGCCCGAACCCGAAGTGGCTTCTTGTCCACCTTGCCAATGGGGGTCGTCGGAAGTTCCCGAACGATTACGAGCAGGTCTGGGGCCTTGTAGTCAGCGAGCCGTGCCTTGACGAACGATCGAATCTCGTCGAGGCGCACGACTGCGCCGGGACGACACACGGCAAACAGCACACCGATTTCCCCGAGGCGATCCTGGACTGGAGCGCCAACAATCGCGGCAGATGCGATTGCGGGATGGGCACCGAGGCAGTTCTCGACTTCGAGCGGGTAGACGTTGTAACCACCACGGATGTACATGTCTGTTGAACGACCGACGAGGCGTAGGTTGCCATCTGCGTCGACGGATCCTAGATCGCCAGTACGAATCCACCCTTCGCTGGTAATCGCATCAGTTGTGCCGGCGGTGTTCTTCCAGTAGCCGCGCATCGCCGCTCGGCTACGGAGCTGAACCGAACCGATAGTTCCCGTTGTCGTGGGGGTTTCGTTATCGTCTGTGATCCGCAACTCGACCCCACCGTTCGGCCGCCCAACAGTTCCGCAAATGATTTCGTCGGGATCGTTGAGTCGAGTTCCGGTTGCGACGCATGATTCCGTGCTGGCATACCGTACGACGACCGGAACCTTCATACAGTCGCGCATCTCTTTGACTAGCTCCGGGGGAATTCTGCTTGCGCCGATGCCCGCTAAACGCAGGCTCGACATGTCGGTGTCGCAAAAGCTGGCATGGTCGAGCATGAGGCGGTACTGGGTGGGCACGCCTTGGCACACGGTGGCCTGCTCGCGCTCGATCAGATCGAGCGCTGCGGAAGGAGTCCAAGGCGACGGAACGATCAGAGTCGTGATGCGGTGGTGTAGCTCGTCCCACATTCTTGTCATGTAGCCCACGTGGGCAAACGGCAGCGGCGACAACCGCCGATCACCGAACTGACTCAAAGGTGCAGCTCCTTGTGTCATGGCTTGTAAGCATCGATGATCAAACCAAGCGCCCTTGGGGAAGCCGGTCGTTCCGCCTGTCCAGACAATGCAAACGGGGTCGGTCCCGCAATGACTGGTTCTGCGTCTGCCAGCGTCACCAGGGGAGTACTCGCCAAGGCTAGAAACGGTTGTGACGGGATTCGAGATTGTGTTGATGTGCGCAACCTCGGCCTGACCAAGACGGGGATTGAGTCCGGTGGCAATAGCGCCGAGTCGGATCGTCGCCTGATACGCGATGGCGTAGTCGATGCCGCTCGCCATGTTGATTCCGACCACATCGCCCTTGGCAACGCCGTCCGCTGCGAGTCGATCTGCGAAACCGTCGGCGTGTGCAGCCCACTCGCCAAAGGTCATCCGGCGGGTTGACCCGTCGGACATTGGCTGAACAAAGGCCTCGCGATCGGCGTCGGTTTCGAGGACGTGATCGATCAGGTCGAGCAGATGCTGCATGCTTGCGTCAGCTGCCAAACGTGATGACGCCGCGCGCCACTGCCCCAGACTCGAGTTCGTGAACGGCGCGCTTCCAGTCCTCGACCGGGTATGACGCGGTGACGAGTTCATCGAGCATGAGCTGACCGCTTCGGTATAGCTCGATGATCATTGGGATATCGCGATGCGGGGCGATCGACCCGTACCGGCAGCCGACCAGTGTGCGTTCGACTTGAGTCAATCGAGAGTAGAGACCTTTGAACTCGTCTGTTTGGCCGGCCACACCAACGACGACGGCGGTGCCGTTCCAGTCGAGGCACTCGAGCGCGTTCCATGTGACCGGTGCCTTCGCGACGCAATCAAACGCGAAGTCGACACCACCAGAATTGAACCATCCGCGATCAGCCTGGGGCGACGCAGGGCAAATTGCGGCGACCTGGGCCACAACGTCATCGGCCGTTCCGTCGATGAAATGGGTTGCGCCGAACTGTGTAGCGAGGTCGGCCTTTTCGGCATTGATGTCGACTGCGATGATCGTTGGGGAGCCGACGATGCGGAGAGCCTGGATTACGTTGAGGCCGACGCCGCCGACGCCGAAAACGACGGCTGTCTGCCCACGTTGGACCTTTGCCCGATTGATGACTGCGCCGACCCCGGTCACCACGCCACAACCGACGAGAGCGGCTGACGTCAACGGGACATCTTTGGGAATTTTGACGCATTGCACGTCTCGCACGATGGTGCGTTCGGCGAATGCGCTCGTCGATGCGAAGTTGTTGATCTCGACGCCGTCGACGTCGGTGAACGGCTTGCGGCTACCGCCCAGCGTTGCCCGGCACGCCGTCGGTCGGCCGTCGGCGCAGAACTCGCAGAAACCGCATGCTGCCAGGGTCGAAATAACCACATGATCACCGGCAGCGACATGGGTAACAGCTGCTCCGATCTCAGCTACCACGCCCGCCGCCTCGTGGCCGCACACGCCTGGGTGAGGCACTGGGTACAAACCTGCCATATACGACAGATCACTTTGACATAGTCCTGCAGCGGCGACCTGAACAATGACATCTCTCGGGCCAGGAGCGCAGAGCTCGATGCCCTCGATGAGTTCGGTAGTGGTTCCGTCATAGACCAGTGCGCGCATGTTCTGACTCTAGAACACGTCGCACGCGGCAACGGCGGGACACGCAGTCCCGCCGTCGCCCACTCTGTCTGCACGGTTCGCTGAAACGTTCAGGCCGTCGCCATGATTGTGATTACATCAAGAGACGTACGGCTCGATCTGTACGTCTTGTGACGCAGCAACACCGGAGCCGTGGTCATTCGGGCAAACGTCCGGGTTGTGGTACCGAACCGTCACGACTGCTGCAGGATCTGCACGGCCATCTTCGAGAATCAGCTAATCGACAAGGTTCAGCACGGCCCACTGCGTATAGGTTCCGCTGTTGCCAGTGGCCCCCGGAACCGCAGCTTGTGGCTGGGTCGTTGCGGTAACCCAATCACCATTTGCGTTTTCGTAGGCGAACTCCAGGGAGAATTCAGCGCTGTCTTTGTGATCGGCGGGCCCGTGACCCGGGATCTGGCCGACTAGTCGTATGACGTGCTCACCGTCGGGTGGAGCATTTTCAGGATTGAAGGCGATCGCATGTCCCGAAGGCACGTATTGCGCTGCGATCATGGTGAGCCCAACGTCGCAAAAGTTCGCATTCAAGGGGTTTCATCGACCCAGAACGTGTTGCCGATTCCGTTAATCCAATAGGTGTGACCCCCCGGAACGAAGTCGCCCATGTGCCATGTCACGCTTCGCCAAACCTGAACCGTTGGGCAGATTCCATTGCTTGCGATTGACTGGAGTTGCCAGTGTCCTGGTTCAGGTTCGACCATAGAAACTGTGGCACACGGGCTATCGGTAAACC
>CALKPY010000107.1 GCA_937991435.1 uncultured Acidimicrobiales bacterium | reverse complement strand
ATGTGCGTCGGCTTTCGGCGGCAATCATTGTGCCGCCGATCAGAACTGTCGCTGCGCTCACAAGATAGATCCATGAGTCGACGCCAGTATTGGGCAGGCTTTCTGGCGCGGTGGCAGCGGCGTTCGAGTCTGCGTCGTCTGTGTCGTCTGGTTCGGTGCCCGTTGCGGCATCGTCTTCGGCGCCTGTGATGGATTCCGCCGTCGAGGCGGTTGCAAAGGTGGTGCGGCTTCCGCCCTCGCGATACTGGTCTGCTTCGACAGCGCCGTCGAGCGTTTCGGCGAGGTGGCTTGCCAGGGCCTGCTGATAGGTGATGTCTTGCCGGGTCACGTCGAGATCGCCGAGTGGGTAGCAGTCGCCTCCGCGGGCCAGAAAGTCAATCGTGGCCATCGTGATCGGGGGGCCGTTGACGACCTCGCCGTCGGCGACGATTACGGTGCCGTCGTCGAGAGTGACCGAACGTACCCGTGACCCTGGCGCGACGTCGCAGCTGCCATCAGCCTCGGGTGAGGCGCCAGGTGCCGTGGGGTCAACCTCGAGTGTGAAACCAGAGATCTGCGGAAACGTGCCCGCAGCTTCGGGAAGCGAGCCAACGCCCACTTCGAGCATTTCGCGCAATGTCTCGCGTGGTACGTCAACTGTCACCACGAAGTTCGGGAATGGTGCAATGTCGAACGTGTCAGCCGTCGATAGTTCTGAAGCAGCGATCTCGGAGTCGTTCCGAATTCCGCCCGCATTTTGAACCGCTATGTCGGCGTCGGTTGCAGAACGCAACGCGTCAGCCATGAGTTCGCCAAGATTCGTAGCCCCGGTGCGAACCGATGATTTGCGGCCATCGAGCACCACTTCGGAAGTCGCCACGATTGTCGACTCGAGATCCGCGAGCGCGGCGATCAACGGTTCTTCAACCTCGTCGACGGCGTAGGACTCTGCAGCACCATTAATATCGACGCCAACCGATTCGCCCTCGATAGCAGTCACGTTTCCATCAGCGTCAAAGGTGACCTCAAGATGGCCGATGCATCGGTAGCCGCCTGGTGCGGTCACAACTGGGGTGTCGACTCCGTCGGCATCTGACACGAAAAGCGGGTATTCGCCCTCGGCCTCATCATCAGACATGCACGTGTCGCCGTCATTCTTCAGTAGCTCGTCGCCGCCACCGGCCACGACGATGTCGACGCCCCGCAGCTGAGGAAGGAGATCTCGGTCCTCGTTGAGGCCCTGCAGGTGGCTGACGAGCACGATGCGATTCACGCCGTCAGTCTCGAGGGCTTCGACTTCGGTGTTGACTGCTGCTGCGATGTCAGTGTCTACGATCACGTCGCCAGGGCTGGAGATGTTTGCGAGGCGGGGTGTCACGGCGCCGATGACGCCAACTTGAAGTCCGCTCTGCGGATCAGTGACGATTGTTGATGCGGCGAGACGGCCATCTTGCACCAGAGCGGCAAGCGCCGGTTCGCCGTCGAAGTTCAGGTTTGCGGCGACAAAGGGGATCTCAGGACTCATGTCGGCGATAAATCGAGCTGCTACATCAGGTCCGAAGTCGAAGTCGTGGTTGCCGAGGCCCATCACGTCGTACAAGCCGCTGAGGCCTACAGCGTCGTAGAGCGGTTGACCGGCGGGAAGGGCGAGGCTAACTGCGAGTTCCTTCGATGCCAGAAAGTTGTCGCCAGAGGTCACTCGCAACAAGATGTCCGCGTCGCTGGCGGTCGACAGATCAGTAAACGCTTGTGCAAAGCGGGCAATGCCGGGGAATCCACCGTCGGCGTCGGGCAGAAGCTTGGATTCACCATCGTTGTTGTGCAGCAACGTCATCGTGACATCACCGTCGTTGGTGTCACCGTCGTTGGCATCACCGTCGTTGGCATCACCGTCGTTGGAATCACCGTCTTGGGCGCTGCTGGTTTGGGCGACAGGCCGGTCTTGTGCCGCAGCAGGCGAACTGGCATGCCATACGCCGAGACAAGCGGCTGCGGCGGTGCACATAACCACTAGAGCAACTTTGACAACTTGTGCATTGTTTCTCAACATTGGAATCACGTCCCACATGGTAGGGAACGAGTGCCCCAGGGCGACGGATGGGCCGCAAGTCAATCTGAATCGTGGTCGCGCGCTAGGTTCGTCGCCGTGCACTCCGGAGCTGACAAGGAGTCGACCATGGGCAATGACGCTCGCCCAATAGGTATGTTCGACAGCGGCTTTGGCGGGCTTACGGTGGCCCGAGCGCTCATTGATCTGCTTCCTCGAGAATCGCTTGTCTATTTCGGCGATACCGCCCGCTATCCCTATGGTCCGCGTTCTGCCGTCGACGTTGCAACGTTCGCGCACCAGATCACCGATCTGTTGGTGAGCCAACACGACGTCAAAGCGGTCGTCGTTGCTTGCAACACTGCCTCAGCCGCAGCGCTGTCGAGTTTGCAGTCATCATTTGATGTGCCGATCTTTGGTGTCATTGAACCAGGCGTTCGAGCATCGACTCACGTGACGTCGACCCAACGGGTCGGCGTGATCGGCACCGTCACGACCATTGGGTCGGGCGCATATCAACGGGCATTTGCCGAGGCGGCACCTGCGGTCGATCTGGTCTGTGCCGCGTGCCCAGGTTTCGTAGAGTTTGTTGAGCGCGGCGAACTGAACACCGACCAGGCTCTCATCTTGGCCGAGCGGTTGCTGGCCCCAGTAGTCGACGCGGGCGTTGACACCTTGCTGCTTGGTTGCACCCACTACCCGTTCCTCGCCCGCACAATCTCCCGGGTGATGGGCCGCGACGTCACGTTGGTGTCGTCGGCAGATGAGACGGCATTTGATGTGCTCGCTCGAAGCGTGGCCGGCGACCTTTCGGCTGCCGCTTCGGTTGGCGACGCTTTGGCACCCGCGCACCGTTGGATCTCATCAGGCGATGTCTCGACCTTTGAACGGCTCGGCAGATCTCTTCTCGGACCCGAACTTGTCGAGGTCGAGCCGCACAGTTGGACGACCTGACAAGGCCACTCGGCGAGGTAGATCGGCGCCGGTGCACCTACCCTGCGCGAGTCCCCGGTTGAGATGAGAATTGACATGCGCCCCGATGGCCGACAACCCGATGAACTACGTCCGTTCACGTTTGAACGCGACTACACCGATATGGCACACGGTTCGGTGCTCGCTTCCTTTGGACGAACCCGCATGTTGTGCACAGCGTCGGTCGACGATGGCGTCCCACGGTGGATGCGCGGGAGCGAAAAGGGCTGGGTGACCGCGGAGTATTCGATGCTTCCGGGCTCGACCCCCGGCCGAGCGAACCGCGAAGCTGCGAAAGGGAAGCAGTCGGGGCGCACGCAGGAAATTCAGCGCCTCATCGGTCGTTCGCTTCGCTCAGTCGTCGACATGCACAAACTTGGCGAACGCCAGATCATTCTCGACTGCGATGCTCTGCAGGCCGACGGTGGCACCCGAACAACAGCGATCAGCGGGGCATTTGTCGCTCTACACGACGCCTGCACCCGACTGGTTCAGGCCGGCGAAATCTCCGAGCACCCGATCACTGACCACTGTGCAGCGATCTCTGTCGGCATTATCGACGGCGAACCACGCCTTGATCTTCCTTATATCGAAGACGCCAACGCCGAAGTCGACATGAATGTTGTGATCCTCGGGTCTGGCTCGTACATCGAGGTGCAAGGCACCGCAGAAGGAGCTCCGTTCAGTCGAACAGAACTCGACGCGCTTTTGGGTCTCGCAGAGAAGGGCATTGCTGAAATCATTGAGGCACAACGTCAGCTTTTGGCAGTGCCACCTGCCGAGCGCTCCGCCTGAGCGGGTCGACATGACGTCTTCCCTCGTGGTTGTTGCGGCCACAGCGAATGAGCACAAGCTCAACGAGATGCGTGCGGTTTTCGGTCACGAGGTCGAGCTGCTGGCCCGTCCTGACGATCTTGACGAGGTGGTCGAAGATGCATCTACCTTTGTGGGCAACGCTCGTCTCAAAGCCGTGGCGGTCGCCAAGCACACCGGACATCTGGCTCTCGCCGACGACAGCGGACTTGAAGTCGATGCGCTCGACGGAGACCCGGGCGTCGAATCGGCCTACTACGGCGGCGGTGACCACGACGACGGCGCAAACCGCAGGCGGTTGCTGGCTGAATTGGCGGCAACGGGCTCAGAAGATCGTCGAGCGCGTTTTCGCACCGTGTTCGTGCTCGCAGCTCCTGACGGAACTGAGCTCGTAGTGCAAGGAACGTGTGAGGGAAGAATCGGCGACAACGAGCTAGGAAGCAACGGTTTTGGCTACGACCCGTTGTTTCACCCGGACGACGGCGATGGCCGAACATTCGGCCAAATGACCGATGCGGAGAAGAATGAAATGTCGCATCGATCGAAGGCCTGTGGTGCCTTGATTGCTGCGGTTCGGGAATACGGTGCGCCAGGTGGGACTTGAACCCACACATCCTCTCGGATACAGGATCCTAAATCCTGCGCGTCTGCCAATTCCGCCACTGGCGCCAGACGCGACCAACCGTAGCGCCAACCAAGACAGGTAACCTCACTACTCATGCATGAAGAGCTCAACCCCTCGCTCATCTCCGCCGCAGCATCGGCAGCCGGTGACCCCTCAATGCAGATTTATCACGAGTTGCTCAAGCAGCGCATCGTGGTGCTCGGCACCGACGTCAATGACGCGGTGGCCAACTACATCAGCGCTCAAATGCTGTATCTCGAAGGTCAAGACCGCGAAAAAGACATCTGGCTCTACATCAACTCGCCTGGCGGTTCGGTAACCGCTGGCATGGCGATCTACGACACGATGCAGTTCGTTACGCCCGACGTCGGCACCATCACCATGGGTCTCGCTGCGTCGATGGGACAGTTCCTGTTGTGCGCAGGCGCTGCAGGCAAGCGCTACGCGCTGCCGCACGCTCGCATCATGATGCATCAGCCACTCGGCGGTATCCAGGGGCAGGCCAGCGACATCGCCATTCAGGCCGAACAGATGGCTCACGTCAAGACCTTGCTCGCCGAGCGCATCGCCGGTCACACCGGCCAGACCGTTGAGCAGATCGAACAAGACAGCGATCGCGATCGCTGGTTTACCGCAGAAGAAGCCAAGGAGTACGGCCTGATCGATCAGGTAATCGTGCGCCGCGGCGAGATGACCTGATTCTCAGAATCTGATTTGTTGGTGCGCAACGGCGCACCAACAATCACAGCGTTATTCAGCCGACCAACGCTGAATGCCACCCATGCCGTATTGGTGAAGCACGATCGCCCGCGTGGGGCGGATTGCCAGAAACGCCGTCTCCGGCGAATTGTCGGGTCCGCCCGGAGCGAACGCGCTCAAGTCATAGTCAAAGACGTCGTTCCACAATCGCCGTTTGGTCTCGACATCGGCAAACAGCTCGCCCGTGCCCCAGACTTCGACGCCGTCACCGACCTCGGTGACTTGCCAGTGCAACGCAACGTTGGGGTTTGTTGCCACGTTGCGGGCCTTGACCGACGTATTGCCGAGCATTGTCCAGCACACGTCGCCTTCCCAGCACGGGTGCACCGGAACGACATCGGGTGCGTTGTCAGCCCCGACGGTTGCGATGTGCGCCCAAGGGCTCAGCTTGACGCAGAATTCTTTAACCCCGGCAAGGTCGATTGGTTCGTTGTTCATAGTGCGAACCTAGCTCGGGCGTCTGAAATGATCGCGGTGACAGGCTGTCTTAGCTGACGAACTCGATCGATTCACGAAGCAGTGTCTGCCAACGCTCATGGTCGTGGGTCTCGATGAGCACCCACTCCTTGAATACCTTCTTCGCCGGCGCAAACGGTTGGCCGGCGCCCGAATCGATGAGCTCGGCGACACGGTCGCGGTGCAGCTTGACGACCATTCCCGGCCCGCGATGATGCGGCATCGCAACAAATTCACCGGCTGGCGTGCGAGCACATCCGCTGCTCATGATCGTGCCCTCTACGAGCAGCCCCTCGGCTTGTAGCGGAGCGCATGCTTCCCAGAAGTCGTCAGGAGCCATTGCTCGAAACTAGACCACGAGGGAAGTCGTTGGCCACTGGGGCTGGTTACGTGCGGCGTCGGGATCCGATCACGAGCAACCCACCTGCGAATATGAGCAATAGGGCACCAGATAAGTATCTAATCGAGTTTGAACCGGTGAGCACCAACGGAGGAGTGATTTGCGACAGGACTTCGTCAATCGGCGTGAACGGGCCGGGGTACTCGATGCTTGGGAGCAGGGCTATCGACAGAGGCGTGACCGTTACCGAATCTCGATTGTTGGTCAGATCGGGGTCGGCTGTTGTCGCTGACACTTCGGCAACGCTGATGAGCTCGATGGTTGGGGTGGCCGAATCCGCGATGAGCGCTTCGTAGGTGAGCGTGTCTGACTTGCCGGGTTGCAACGCAAGGGTGCGCGCACAGCGAATAGTGTTGCTAGCCCCAGCCAAGCACTTCCACATTGAGTTCGACGGAAGCGATAGAGCGCTGACATCTGTCGGCATGGAGTTCACCAGGATGACGTTGTCGGCCCCATAAGGGCCGCTGTTGGCAACGTCGATCGAGTAGGTCACCGTTTCGCCCGGCAAAGGGGTGGGATCGCTCACCCGAATTTGGGTGCTCAGGTCTGCCTCGAGAGCGATCACCTCGGCGGTGTTGGTGTCGGTTACGTCAGCCACACCGGGTAGCGGCTCGCCGGTTTGATTGGTTGGGGTTGCGGTGATGGTGGCGGTGTTCGTAAGGGTGGTTGAAATGGTTTCGTTGTGGGCAACGGTGATTGAGGCGCCGGGTGCCATGAGTTGGTCGGTTTCGGCGATGGCGATGGTAATGCCAAGGGTGGTGTCGGCTATCTCGGTGGTGAGCAGGTGGGTGTTGCCGGTGTTGGTTGCAGCGAAGCAGTAGGTGATCGGGGTTTCGGGGTTTCCTGAAACCAGTTCGTTGGTGCCTTCGGTCGCGGTGGTGCAGTCAGCGTCGGCGCCCGCCAACACGGTCTTGTCGAGCCGGATGGCTGGTTCGAGGTCGAGGGTGACTTCGGCGGTGTCGTCATCGTTGACCTCAGCAAGGTCTGGTATTGGGTCGCCGGTTTCGGTGGCGGGTATGCCGGTGACGGTGGCGGTGTTGACGAGGTTGTTAGTGATTGTCGCGTTGTGCGAAACAATCACGGTGGTTCCTGGTGCTATCAGCTGATCAACAGCCGCCACGGGAACATTCATGCCAAGACCTACGTCAACCACTTCGGTGACTTTTAGGTACAAGCCGCCAGTGTTGGTGATAGCGAAGCAGTAGGTCACGTCCGCGTAGGGGTCGCCTGAAACCAGCTCATCGACACCTTCCACAGCCCTCGAACAGTTGGCGTCGGCGCCTGCTAACACGGTCTTGTCGAGCTGGATGTTCGGACCCAGCGGATCGTTGACCTCGGCGTCGTCGCTGTCCGTAACATCAGCAAGCGCGAGGATCAGGTCTCCGGCTTGGTCTACCGGCCGGCCGGTGACGGTCGCGGTGTTCACCAGGCTCACGGCGATGGTGTCGTTATAGGTCACCATCACGGACTCAGCCGGGGAGAGCAACTGGTCGGCGGCGTCAACAGCAATCGTCACGTCGAGCGTTGTGTCGACAACTTCGGTGACCACGAGGTGGGTATTGCCGGTGTTGGTGACAACAAAGCAATAGCTGACTTCAGTCCCCGCCACGTCGGCGACGAGTTCGTCGATGCCCGGGACCGCAGTTGCGCAAGCGGCGTCGGGCCCCGACACAACCATCTTGTCAAGCTTGATCGATGGGGTCAGCACAAGAACTACTTCTGCGGTGTTGGTGTCGGTGACGTCGTTGGTGTCGGGTAGTGGTTGGCCGGTTCGGTTGGTTGGGGTTGCGGTGATGGTTGCGGTGTTGGTGAGGGTGGTGGTGACGGTGTCGTTGTGGGCAGCGGTGATTGAGGCGCCGGGTGCCATGAGTTGGTCGGTTTCGGCGATGGCGATATTGAGGTCAAGGGTGGTGTCGACTATGTCGGTGGTTGTCAGGAATGTGCCGCCGGTGTTGGTGGCGGTGAAGCAGTACGTGATTGGGGTGTCGGGGTTGCCCGATACGAGTTCGTTGGTGCCTTCGGTGGCGGTGGTGCAGTCGGCGTTGGCGCCGGCGAGGACTGTTTTTTCGAGGGTGATGTCGGGGCCGAGTGGGTCTTTTACCTTGGCGGTGTTGGTGTCGGTTACGTCAGCCACATCGGGTAGTGGTTGGCCGGTTTGGTTGGTTGGGGTTGCTGTGATGGTTGCGGTGTTGGTGAGGGTGGTGGTGATGGTGTCGTTGTGGGCGGCGGTGATTGAGGTGCCGGGTGCTAAGAGTTGGTCGGTTTCGGCGATGTCGATGTTGATGTCGAGGGTGGTGTCGACTATCTCGGTGGCGAGCAGGTGGGTGTTGCCGGTGTTGGTGGCGGTGAAGCAGTAGGTGATTGCGGTACCGGCGATGTCGGTGACGAGTTCGTTTGTGCCTTCGACTGCCGTCGAACAGTCTGCGTCGGCGCCTGCGAGCACGGTTTTGTCGAGGCGGATGGCTGGTTCGAGGTCGAGGGTGACTTCGGCGGTGTCGTCATCGTTGACCTCAGCAAGGTCTGGTATTGGGTCGCCGGTTTCGGTGGCGGGTACGCCGGTGACGGTGGCGGTGTTGACAAGGTCGTTAGTGATTGTTGCGTTGTGCGACACAATCACCGCGGTTCCGGGCGCTAGCAGCTGATCAACAGCCGGTACGGGAACATTTATGCCAAGACTTACGTCAACCACTTCGTCAACGAGCAGCCGCACCGTGCCATTGTTACTCACCGCGAAGCAGTAGGTCACATCCGCGTAGGGGTCGCCTGACACCAGCTCATCGACGCCATCGACAGCCGTCGAACAGTCAGCGTCGGCGCCCGCTAAAACGGTCTTCTCGATCGTGATTGATGCACGCAATGGGTCGGGTTTAACGACCGCTCGGTCGGTGACCTCGGAAGTATTGTCTGCGACCGCGGTCGCAGCGTTGACCAGTGGGCTGGGGGCGCCGACCGGCACCACGTAAGACTGAGGCGCGAAGACGATCTCGTCGCCAGCAGCCAATAGTGGAATGTTCTGTGCGAATCCGAGGAGCGGATCAGACACGACCACGTTGACCGCAGCTCCGAGACCGACGTTGCGAACGGCGATGCAGTAATTGACTGTGTCGAGCTCCTCAGCGAACAGAGCGGGGCCGTCGCCGCCGATGCCAGCAGCGAAGTTCGCGGGACATGCTTCGCCAGATGCAACGACCGTCTTCACGATCTCGAGCTGCGCAGGGCACTCAAACAGGACCAGCGTCGGATCATCGACGCCACCGGCGCCATTGTCGTCTGCTGGATGCGGATTCGGCCCGTCGTCGGACATATCAGCCACCGCAATGCCGCCAGCGCTGCCCGTGAACTCTGCGCTGTTCTCGACTTCGACAGGTGCGACGCACTCGGTCCATGTCACGGTGTCGCGGTCGGGCGTATATCTGACACCAAGTAGGATCGATTCGGCTGAATCGGGTTCAATGTTTGAAGCGCCGAGAAGCAAATTGGTGTCGGTGATGCCGTCGTAACCGGCGGTGTTGATCGAGAGACCGCCGGTGGGGTTCGTCAGCGAGACAATGTCAATCGCTGAGAACCGGGGATCTGACAAGTCGTCGGTGAATGTTGTTGCCGCCAGAGGAATTCCTTGGACTGCGCCGTATTCGGCGCTTGTCGTGGCAGCTGCTTCCGCGAAATCGAGAATGCCGCGCAGGGTGGCGGTTGACGGCAGATTGTTGCGAACCTTGATCTCGTAGGTGACGTCGAACGAGGTGCCGTTCCATACTGGGGGTGAAGCGAGACGTTTCGACGCCCCAGCAGCCACGCAACCGCCAGCGATGGCGAACCCAGACTGGCCATCCCCATCGGCGGGGCGCGAAATATCGAGGCCGTTGATCGCTCCGAAGTAATCGACTTGCACGCGCCCGCCGAGTTGATACCCCTGCCATTGTTCGGTCACGGGGTGGTTGAACTCGTGCCGGTTTTCGTCGTTGGCAGAATCAAAGGTGACGTGAGCGTCGGCCTCGCCGACGATGATCGCTGCGGCATTTGGTCCAGTGGTCACCCATGACGGTTGCAATATGAAGCCCTCGTTGAGCTTGTCGACATCGGTGAAGACCCATTGGCTGTAGAACAACGGCTCAGATAAGGCCACCGTGGCGGCGTCGCCGCCGGCGAACTCGAACCCTTTGGTTTGGTCGACGCCGCTATAGCTACCGGGGTAGATGTCTTCCGGGTCCCCATCTGAGGTGAACGTCATGGTGGCAGTCACACCGCCAGCATTTACCTCCTGCACCGGTGGCAGCGGAGCGGTTGGTACCACAGCGTTGCCCGGCCACGCCGGGAAGACAAAGCTCGAATCGCAGTAGGGGTTCGGGTTCGGTGCGGGCAGGAACGCTGCTGGTCCGGCGCTGGGCGCGTTGGCCTGTGACGCGGGGTCAATGAGCTGTGCCCCTGCGTCTGGCACTGACCCGACAACGGCAACGATCGACACCAGCAGGCCCGCAAGCGCTGAGATCAGCCACAGCCGCTTGGAAATAGATGTTGTTGGTCGTGCTGAAACGACCGGTTTTGGCCGTACCAACTCGAGCTGTAACCAAGCATCAACTGAGCGTCCCACCATGTGCTCCTTTGTCAGAGATCGACCAGTACCGCCTGGTCACCGCTGCACCACCCGCCAAGGCATGCACAGTTCACAGTACTACTGAAGCCATCTCAGATGAAGACCAAATTGGGGGAAGCTCCGGCTCGGTGTCCGTCTACGTCTCCGGGCGAGGGCGCCCCTAGGCGCACAGCGCTACTACTTCTATGGCAGTCACGCCGGCGCCGTTCACGGTCGCGCTTCCGGTCCACCAGCAGAATGGGTCATTAGGAAATGGAGCCCGCAAACGAACCTGTACCGGCAGGGTAGAAGCATCGAAGTCGTAGCTACCCGTAGCGTCAAGTTGGCCGTTGGGAATCTCGGCAGCACCGATGCGCACGTCGTAGCTGTTGAGACTTGGATACGGGCCGGGCAAGTTGCCGAAGTTGAGTTCGAAACGCACGCTCACCAGGTTTGACGCCACAGATGTAGGGGCTGGCGCTGACCCTGGACGTAGATGATCGGCGAGAACCAATCCGGGGGCGCCTGTTGCCCCCGTGCTGTCCCAACGTTGGATCGGGGCCCAGGCAGCACCGCCACCGATCTCGTTCGGACCCAATCGTCTCAGGCCACACTCGTCGGCGTTGAGCTGGCCAATGACGGCGTATTCGGTGCCCGGTCCGACCGCGACGTTGCCGCACGTTGTCCCCGCGAGAAGAGCGAGTTTCGCGAACTCCTCGTCGAAAAACAGCGCATAGTCGTCAGAGAATGAACTGCCGGTTGGGCTAGTCATCACAGGTTCCACATAGGACACACCCGTGAACAGGCCCCGATGTCCAAGTGATGAACAAGAAAATGTGGTGCGGGTTTATCAGGGCCTATCCCGAAGTGCAGGAATTAGGGAAACATTCCCCGCTGGTTCAGCACAGTCGTGAGCCGCTCGAGTGCTGTGACATAGGCGGCATCACGGAGCGAGCAGCGGTAGGTCTCGGCGGTACTCATGATCTGCAGCGTGGCGTCAGTCATTACTCGGCGCAGGCGCGCATCGACATCAGCAAGGGTCCAGACATCGCCAGCTCGGTTCTGAAGCCATTCGAAATACGACACCGTCACGCCGCCAGCATTCGCGAGTACATCAGGAATTACCGTGACGCCACGGTCTGCGAGAATCGGCTCCGCGCCGGTCATCGTTGGTCCGTTGGCCCCTTCGACGATCACCGAAGCCGTGATGTCTGCCGCCCGTTCAGCGGTTATCTGATTTTCGATTGCGGCCGGAACGAGCACGTCGCAGTCAACGCGCCAAAAGTCTTCGAGGTCGATTGCCTCGGCCTCGGGCGCTCCGGCAATGCCGCCCGCTCCATCAGTGCTCTTGTACCGCCACAACATCTCGGGGTCGATGCCGTTGGCATTGTGCAATGCGCCAGTGTGATCGGCTACCGCGACAAGCTTTAGCCCGGCCTTGACGAGAGTCCGGGCGCCATGTTCGCCAACGTTGCCAAAGCCCTGAAGGGCGACGCGCTTGTCGTCGAGGTCGATTCCTTGGCGGTTTGCCCATGCGCCGAGAGCAAAGGTCAGGCCTTGCCCCGTGGCCTTGTCGCGGCCTGCGCTTCCGCCTGCGGCGATCGTCTTGCCCGTAACTACACGTCGCACAGTGTGACGGTCGGCGATGCTGCCCATTTGCGCGTAGGTGTCCATCATCCAGACCATCGTCTGAGCGTTGGTGCCCATATCTGGGGCAGGAATGTCGTGGTCGGGGCCGATATTTGCACCGAGCGCGAAAGTAAATCGGCGCACGATTCTCTCGAGCTCTGACGGGCTGTATGCCTTTGGGTCGATCGAGATGCCGCCCTTGGCCCCGCCAAATGGAAGCCCGGCGAGCGCTGTCTTGAACGTCATCCAGGTCGCCAGCGCACGCACTTCGTCGATGTCGACGGCTGGCGAGAACCGCATGCCACCCTTGAACGGGCCGAGAGTGTTGTTGTGCTGCACGCGATAGCCGCGAAACATTTCGACTCGGCCGTCGTCCATCGTCACCGGAAAGTTGACGATGACCTCGTTTTCGGGAACCGAGAGAATGGCCCGGTGCGCGTCGGAGATACCGAGCAGGTCGGCGGCCCGCTCAAATTGTGAGACGGCGGTGAGGTGAAGCGAACTCATGCGCCGCAGCATGACCTTTAGCGGCGCTCCCGTCAACGACCTGCGACCGGGCCGCGGGGTTGTTGTGTTGGTCACTGCACCGCCGCGCCAGGTCCACTGCTACGAGACGACGACCGTTCCGCACGCTTGGGTCCCTGATGTCACGCTGTTCGCCCACTGAAGTTGCACGTTGTAGGTGCCAGCAGCCTCGTAGTACGCATTGGATGTCGCCCGGGAGTCGATCGTGCCGTCGCCGTGGTCGAAGGCAAATGCCCACCCTGAACCGGCGATGTACCCGGGCGGATAGATGACCTGAAACACCAGATACTCACCGACAGCAACTGACGTTTTTGAGATCGAACACGACGGCGCCGCAGGCGGTGGTGGGTCGATACAGATGGTCGGGTGGCCGAGGTGATCAAGGCAGCCGTAGGGGGCAGTCACGGTTACGAGGCCACACGACACGACGCCGCTGTTCCAGGCGTGAGACCACTGCAACTTGACCTCGTAGGTGCCGGGTTGCGTGTAGTAAGCGTTTGAGATTGCCCCTGGGCCGAGGGTGCCGTCGCCGTGGTCAAACACATAGCTCACCGCGGCCTCGGTCGGCCAATGCGTCGCGGAGAACACCAGGGGCTGGCCGACGTTGACGTTACCCGTTGGCGAGATGTTGCAATAGATGGTCGGTGACAGGTCGCAACCAGGTGCGTGGGCGACCGATGAACAGGTGACGGTCACATCGCCGCATCGATGGGATCCGCGATGTGAGGCTGTGGACCACTGCAACTTGACCTCGTAGGTGCCGGGTTGCGTGTAGTAGGCGTTTGAGATTGCCCCTGGGTCGAGGGTGCCGTCGCCGTGGTCAAAGACGTAGTCAACTGCAGCGTTTGGTGGCCAATGAGTTGCGGAGAAGACGAGCGGCTCGCCGACTTCGACAGCGCCGACAGGGGAGATGCTGCACGTGACGTGTGGCGCAACCGCGGGCCGGCCCACGACTAGCACTGCCCCGCACCATTGCGTTCCGCTGTGTCCTCCGGGTGCTTCCCATGACATGGTGACCGTGTACCACCCAGGGCTCTTGTAGTACGCGTGCGAAGTTTGGCGCCGGTCGATCGTGCCGTCACCATGATCGAACGAATAGGTCACCGGCAGGTGCGACGGGCTGTGCGATCCGCTGAACACGAGCGCGTCATAAGGGGCGATTGGTCCGCTTGTCGATGTCGAGCACGTGACTACGGGGCGCTGGGGGTGCCGATACCGATTCCACCACCCGTGAAGTTCGATCGGATCGGACACGCCGGCCGACTCCTGTGATGGAGCCGGCTCGCTCCATATGCCGTTGTCGGCAGCGCCAATCTCAGCAGCGCCAATCTCAGCAGCAGCGCCGCTGTTGCGGTCCTCGTCGACCGCTGCAGCGGGGCGTGAAGTTGCCGGGAGTGCCAAGACGACAAGCACGCTTGCCAGCCCGATTATCGCTTGTATTGATCGTGTGCTTACTGGCCTTGATGTCATCCCCATACTTCTCAGACGATTGGCTGGTTTGATTTGGTTCCGAAATTGCCAAAAATTTCAGTCGCAACGAGCTTGAACCACACGCAGACCACGATTGTGTCGTCTGAAATCTCAAGCATTTGGCTGGTCCAATGGTCCAGATGCGCCTGCTGCCAATGGGCGATTGATGTAAATCCTTCGCCTTCGGCGTTGGCGAATTCCCACGGCACCTTTGCAAACGCGTGGCACTCAAGTCGAGTGATCTCAACAACAGCGACCGGGGTCTCGGTGGGCCCGAGTACTACCTGGCGTTCGCCGATCGTCTCAAGTGCCTCGTCTTCGTTCTGATAGTCGCGGACGAAGAGCCCAGCGGTGGCCGTCTTCGTTCCCGTGAGCACGAGAGCGGTCAGGCGCTCACGCATTTCGCCAGGAGACCCGAACGCAAAGGCTCGCAGGCCAGCAACTCTCGGCCACATCCCAGCGACAGTAGCTGACGTTTGCAATGCCTCTGCCTTGACGAGCGTCGGGGTGTGCAGCGTTACGACGATGAGACAGACGAAACCGACGAGATGGAGTCTGGCGAGACGCGGGTCGGGTACGCCACGGGGGTTTGTGTGGCGGCCACAAGGGTTGGCTGGCTGATTACCGTTGATGTCGGCACGACAAATGTGGGAGCAGAGATGACGGTGCGGGTTGGAATGCCGACGATGACGGTCGGGAAGCTGATGACGGTTCGAGTTGGTGCAACCAGTGTCGGAATTGTTGGCGGCGTGACCGTCGAGAACGGAGTCACTGTCGGCAATGGGGTCACCGGCGATGGCGGAGTGCTTGTTGAGGTCGGGGTTGGAGCAGCGGTCTGAGCCGGTGTGACAGTCGCGCTCGGTGTCGGTGCCGATGTCTGTGTGGGCGTCTGTGTGGGCGTCGATGTTGGTGCTGGGTCGAACGCGTAGTCGACGGTGAAGGTCAGGGTCTTGCTGATGCGGTCGATCTCGTCGATGGTGATTTCAACGCCAAGCCCGTCGTCGAAGACCTGACCTTCGGCGAATCCAACGAGGGAGAAGTCATCGAACAGGCCGGCTCCTGGCTGATAGGGCACAGCGTCGATCACCTCGTAGTTGGCGGTGTGGATCTGAGCTTCGTTACCCGCAGGTCCAAAGGCGAGGTTCGAGTCGACCCCGTCAGCGGTGCGCAACTCGATGAAGTATTCGATGTCGCCAGAGCTCCCGACCACCGACGCAGCCCGGGGACCCGTTGGTGTCGCTGTTGACAACGATCCAATGGTGTAGGTGCCCGATGTTGTGATCGCCTGCAGGTCCGTCTGGATCCAGCCACCGCGATAGCGCGATGCTGCTGACATGCCGTAGCCAAGGCCACGTCGCATGCCCATGATGCTGAACATGTTGCCGTATTGGTAGTTCGAGCAGTTTTCTGGGGTCCCCCACGACGCGTTGCCGCAATCGAGCGCTCCGTCATGTCCGACCCCTAGCGAGTGACCGAGCTCGTGGGTCGTCACACCTTGGACAGAGCTAGGCCACAGCGCTCCGGGCTGGCCGGTGACGTCGCCGTCAGCACCGGAGTCCAAGCCTGTCCATCGGTCCCAGAGTCGCGCCACCCAGGCGGAGCTGCAAGCGCATGTCTCATCGCCAATTGCGTAGTTGTATTGGCCGAGGGTCGACGCGCCGCCGCCCTCGACTTCGTCACAGTTGAAATACATCAGAGCGTGGTCGTAGCCGTCGAACTGGATCTCTTCTGCGATGAAGATGTCTATGAGCCATGAGGTGCTTAGACCGCCGCGGCACGCAGTGTCAGCGGGAAGTCCTGCAGGTCGGAACCATCCGAATACATCAGCTTCGGAACCGGTGAAAATCGCTTCGCCGTAGCTGCTCTCACCGAGCACGGTGTTCACCACGCTGTCACTCGGGTAGATCATGTCGGCGATTTCGGAGGCGTCGAACGGCGTCACGCCAGATGCGGTCATGTCGATCAGGAAGATCGCGAGATCGTGTTCGCCTGCCGTCGCGGTGGTTGGCGCAGCGCGATCGGCTTCACGCTTTCGCGCAACAGCGGGATGCGACGCGTCGAGCTCGGTCTCGGTTCCGTCTTCGCCGAGCATGACCCACTCGGTGCGAGATGTGCCCGTTTCGAGGTCGTCAACTACCCACTCGATCACTTGCCCGGCGGGTGCTGACTTCTCGGTCTTTGCAGAAGCATTTGTCGCTTTGGATGCGGGGCCTCTGCCGAGTGCAGAAGCGGGAAATACTGACGCAGCCAGCGCGATAGCTGCGACCATCGCGGCGAAGGCGATGACACTGATGTTCTGCGGTGGCCGCTGGTTGCTGAAGAAGTGTGTCACCGACCCAGACTATGGCTGGAACCTGACGTGTGAATTGTCGACACAGTGAATTCCGGGAATCGCCACAGGTGGTGGTTTGGCTAGTACTCGGCGTCGTATTTGGCGTGGTTCGCCTATGCCAGCTGCTCCAGTCCGACGACCGCCCAATTCGGAGCCGGATGCTCAGCGCGTCTGTGTCAGGCTTGAAGCGTGACTGAACGAAACGTCTACAACGAAGCGGATTTTCTTGCCGGATACCTCAACTTGCCTCGCCAGGTGCACGGGCTCAGCGGTGCTGCAGAATGGGCGGCGCTACGGGATCTGCTTCCGGAGATTGCCGGTCGCCGAGTAGTCGACCTTGGTTGCGGCTTAGGAAGGTTCAGCCAGTGGGCGGCCGGTCAAGGTGCAGCCTCGGTGCTCGGAATTGACGGCTCTGTCGAGATGCTCGATCGCGCCGAGGCTGAAGCCAATTCACCAAAGATTGTCTTCCGATTGGCTGATCTCAACTCGTTGGACCTTGATCTCAACTCGTTGCACGTTGACGGTCAGCCAACCGACATAGTTTTCAGCTCGTTGGCGCTGCACTACGTGCGCGACCTGGATCGTCTGTTGTCGATCGTCGCTGCTGCGCTCGCACCCGGCGGCTCGCTCATTTTCTCTGTGGAGCATCCGATTTATAGCGCCCCGACAACTCAGGGGTTTGTCGAGGTTCCACGCGGCGACCGGGTTTGGCCGCTCAACAACTACCTGATTGAGGGGGAGCGCCTGACCGATTGGTTCGTTGAAGGAGTGCGCAAACAACATCGAACGCTCGCGACCTACATGAACAGTGTGATCGATGCGGGTTTTCGCCTTGAGCGATTGGTTGAGTGGGGGCCGCATGCTGACCAGATAGAAGCAGGCGTTGGATCGATTGACGACCTCCACCGCCCATGGTTCTTGCTTGTCAAGGCCAGCCTGGCTGCGGACTAGCGCTCCAACTCCGAGGTCATTTGTGGAGTTTTTGAGGTTCTTGACGGAAAGCCTTGCAATCGAACGGTTGTTCGAATTACCGTGACGTTATTGCGAACAGGCGTTCGGTTTCGTCATGTCAGCGATAGTGCTGGCGCCGATTCATTCGAGCCTGTCACACCCCCCACGTAGCGTCGAAAGCGTCACAGGGACTTCCCACCACAACCGGCCAGCTGAGTTGGCCAGAAGCAGAGGAGAACATCGTGGAGCGAGACAAAGCACTCGACATGGCGCTCAAGCAGATCGAGAAGAACTTCGGTCAGGGCGCGGTCATGAAGATGGGCGAGAAGGGAATGGCAAAGATCGAATCAGTGCCAACTGGTGCACTCGCACTCGACGTTGCGCTCGGCATAGGCGGAATCCCTCGCGGTCGCGTGGCCGAGATCTTCGGCCCCGAGTCATCAGGTAAGACAACACTGGCGCTGCACATCGTTGCCGAAGCTCAACGCAACGGGGGCATCTGTGCCTTCATCGATGCTGAGCATGCACTCGATCCGATTTATGCCAAGGCCATCGGCGTTGACGTTGATGAGTTGCTGATTTCGCAGCCTGATACGGGCGAACAGGCGTTGGAAATCACCGACACACTCGTGCGATCCGGCGCCATTGATGTGTTGGTGATCGACTCGGTTGCAGCGCTCACGCCTCGTGCCGAGATCGAGGGTGAGATGGGCCAATCTCATGTGGGTTTGCAAGCTCGCCTTATGTCGCAGGCATTGCGCAAGCTCACGGGCAACTTGAGCAAGAGCGAAACGATCTGCATCTTCATCAACCAACTGCGCGAGAAGATCGGCGTTATGTTCGGCTCGCCTGAAACCACGCCTGGTGGTCGAGCCCTCAAGTTCTATTCATCGGTTCGTCTTGACATCCGTCGCATCGAATCGATCAAAGACGGCGCCGAGATAATCGGCAACCGTACTCGTGTCAAGGTCGTCAAGAACAAGGTGGCACCGCCGTTTCGTCAGGCCGAATTCGACATCATGTATGGCGAAGGAATCAGCCGCGAAGGCTCCGTGCTCGACCTCAGCGTCGAACATGACATCATCAAGAAATCGGGTGCTTGGTACACCTACGACGGCGAACAGATGGGCCAGGGTCGAGAGAACGCCAAGAAGTTCCTCAGAGAGAACCCCGAGATCATGGTCGACATCACCGCACGGGTGATGACGACCTTGTTGCCGAGCGAAGAAGAAATCGAAGCGGCGGCGGCAGCTGCTGCGGTAGAAGATGCCGAAGGTTTCACCGCAGCTGACGAAGAACCGATCAGCCTCGACTAACCGGCACCGATACAAAGCGTGGGCACCCAAACGGAGTAGGGGCCTCGGTCATCGTGGCGAACCATCCACGACTCGATGACCGCACATATTCCCTCGGCAGGTTTTCCATTCCCTGCCGGGGGAATATGTCGTTTTTGTGCAGTGCAACCGCGGCCAGCTTGTGATCTTTTGGCGTCGGGTAGCCTGACTCGGTGACCCAGCGCTATTTCATACGTACCTATGGGTGCCAGATGAACGAGCACGACACCGAGCGCATTGCCGGGCTTCTCGAAGCTGATGGCATGACCGAGGCGTCGTCGATGGACGATGCCGATGTCGTTGTGCTCAATACGTGCTGTATCCGAGAAAACGCCGACAACAAGCTCTACGGCCAACTGGGCAACCTCAAGCAGATGAAGGCCGATCGGCCTGACATGCAAATTGCCGTGGCCGGTTGTCTGGCTCAAAAAGACCGCGATCTCATTCGCGAAAAAGCCGGCCACGTCGATGTCGTGTTCGGTACGCACAATGTGCATCGCGCTGCCGAGCTGCTTCAGGTAGCGCGTGCCGAGGGTCCGATCGTCGAAATTCTTGAAGCGACGGCACGAGACGACGCTGAAGCCTTTCCGAGTGCGCTTCCGGCTCGCCGCGACAGCGATCACGCAGCCTGGGTCACGATCCAGATCGGCTGCGACAACAGCTGTGCTTTTTGCATAGTTCCCGCGGTGCGCGGGCCTGAGATGTCTCGCTCATTCGACGAACTTGTGGCCGAGGTCGCGGAGCTTGCGCGAGACGGCATCACCGAGGTGACCCTGCTCGGTCAAAACGTCAACAGCTACGGGCGTGACCTCGCAATCGCTGCTCGCCAGGCCGGTGACGACGTGCGCCTAAGGCCGATGTTCGCTGAATTGCTTCGAGCGGTCGGGGCAGTCGATGGCA
This sequence comes from uncultured Acidimicrobiales bacterium, assembly GCA_937991435.1. GTDB lineage: Bacteria > Actinomycetota > Acidimicrobiia > Acidimicrobiales > UBA10347 > UBA10347. The sequence goes on along the minus strand of CALKPY010000107.1, from coordinate 39,182 downwards.
TCAGGCGGGTCCGCTACACCAGCCCTCACCCCAAAGACATGAAGGGCGACGTCGCTCTAGCAATGGCCGAGACCGATGCGGTGTGTGAACACTTGCACTTGCCGCTCCAGTCAGGAAGCGACCGTGTGCTGTCGCTCATGCACCGCGGGTACACCGCCGAACGCTACTTGCGAGTGCTCGCAGAGGCCCGGGCCACGATTCCGGATCTTGCCGTTACGACAGACATCATCGTTGGCTTCCCTGGCGAAACCGAAGATGACTTTGAGCGCACTCTCGAGGTCGCGGCCGAAGCACAATTTGACAGTGCCTACACCTTCGTATTCTCGCCTCGCCCCGGTACCGAAGCCGCAGACATGGTCGATGATTTCGTTGACCCCGCAGCTGTGGTGAATCGCTATGAGCGGCTTCGGGTCGTGATCGAACGCTCGGCCCGGGCTAAACATCATGCTCGCATCGGACGCCGTGAACGGGCCGTCGTCGAAGGCGTGAGCAAGCGCGATGCGGCCATGACGACCGCTCGCACCCGCCAGAACAAACTCGTGCACTTCGCAGGCGGCGAGGGACTTAAGCCTGGAAGTTACGTCGACGTCGACGTCACCGAGGCGTCGATGAACTATCTTCTCGGCGAGCTCGTTGACGTCGTCGCAACCCCACGTCGCCGTCGGCGCATTCCGGTGGTGGCGAGCTGACTGTCACCGAGCTTGCCCTTGCCATTGTTGGACCTACGGCCTCGGGCAAGTCAGCGCTCGCCTTGGCGCTAGCCGCGGCCGAACCGCGTATTGAGCTGCTCTCGGCCGACTCGATGCAGGTGTACCGCGGCATGGACATCGGAACCGCAAAGCCAACTGTGGCTGAGCAAGCAGCGGTGCGCCATCACCTGATTGACCTGCTCGACCCGCACCAAGGCTTCTCGGTCTCTGACTTTGCCGAAGCGGCACAAGCCTGTGCAAGCGAAGTGGTGTCTCGCGGCGGGATTCCCGTATTGGTTGGCGGCACCGGGCTGTACGTTCGCTCGGTTGTTGACACCCTCGATATTCCGGGCAAATATCCCGATACTGCAGCTGAGATCGAAGCCGAGCCCGATACCTCCAAGCTGTTTGCGCGGCTAGCAGCCCTCGATCCAGTTGCGGCTGACCGCATGGAACCCGAGAACCGGCGAAGAATTGTTCGTGCCCTCGAAGTGTGTATCGGCAGCGGGCGACTGTTCTCGAGTCATGGTCCAGGACTCAGCGACTATCCAAAATCTCCGATTCCTCAAGTCGGGTGCGATCGCCCCCGTGCTTCGCTCGATGACCGCATTGCCGCACGGTACGACACACAAATGCAGGCCGGATTTCTCGAGGAAGTCACCGCGCTACACGATGCCGAAGAACCTCTATCTCGCACCGCGGCGCAAGCACTCGGATATAAGGAACTTCTGATGCATCTGCGCGGCGAAGTCTCTATTGATGAGGCCCTGCAACTTGCCAACCAACGAACCCGCAGGTTCGCCCGACGACAACAGCGCTGGTATCGCCGCGACCCGCGGATCGACTGGTTGGATCTTGACGACACGGCGATCGAAAACTGTGTCGACCGGTGTCTCGCTCACATGGGAGAGTGTTGAAATGTCTGAGTTCGAAGTGTCGACCCGTATGCAGCGCCATGACCTGCACAAGTTCCACGGACTCGGTAATGACTTTCTCGTCTGGTTCCGACCTTCGGTGCCCGACGACGCGGCGTCGGTCGCTCAGCGTTGGTGCGATCGCCGAACTGGCATCGGCGCCGACGGCTTGATCATTGCCATGGACTCACGAGCGACGACCCAGTTCGTTCTGTTCAACGCCGACGGCAGTCGTGCTGAGGTAAGCGGGAACGGGCTGCGTTGTTTCGCCCACGCGATCGCTCGTCACCGCGGCTACGACGAACTTGCACTCGTCGTCTCAACCGACGCTGGCGATCGAGCTGTCGCCATTATCAGGGCACTGTCTGAGGTGGCATCGGCCGAAGCCGTCATGGGCACCGCCGCTCCGGGCCCGGCGATTCCTGACGGTGTCCTGCCCGAAACCATGGTGGCTGTAAGCGTTGAAACGGTCGATATTGGCAACCCTCATATTGTGGTCGAAGTTGACGATGCCGACGCTTGGGATATGGCCGAAGTCGGCCCCGCAATCGAGCGGCACTTCATGCCTACCGGAATCAATGTTCATTTAATGAGCCGCACCCACGATGGAATTCGTCTCAACATCTGGGAACGGGGAGCTGGGGCCACCGAAGCGTGCGGATCGGGGGCGTGCGCCGCTGCCGCTATTGCTGCGCGTGGAACTGAAGGTGAGGTTGACGTCATTGTTGATATGCCAGGTGGCCGGGTGATTGTGACCGTCGGCGAGCAACTACGACTTCGCGGCCCGTCCGCGTATATTGCGGCCATCGCCCCGCTCGAAGGGACCTGATGGGGTCTTCTGACGACACATCAGCGGTGGAATCCCACCGTGGCGCCTTTGGCGACTTCGGCGGTGAAGAGCGAGCGTTTATCGATCGCACCTTTCGAGAACGCATCGTGCTCGTTGGGGTCACGCTTCCGTCGGGATCGCCCGAAGAAACAGATGCAGCGCTCGACGAGTTGACTGCTCTGGTCGACACCGCTGGTGCAGATGTAGTGGCGCGGGTGGTGCAGCGACGCGATGCGCCCGACCCTGCGACGTTCATTGGTAAAGGCAAGACAACCGAGGTGCGCTCAGAGAGCGATTCCCACGATGCTGACACCGTGGTCTTCGACGACGAGCTGTCGCCCGCGCAGCAAGCCAACCTCGACAAGTTGCTCGGTCGAACCGCCATCGATCGAACGGCGGTGATTCTCGACATCTTTGCGCAGAACGCGCACAGTCAAGAAGGTAAAGCCCAGGTCGAACTAGCGCTGCTGCAATATCGGCTACCTCGGCTCAAAGGAAGCAAACGCTTCAGCCAACAGGGCGGTGGCATCGGTACCCGAGGCCCAGGCGAAACTCAGCTTGAGGTCGACCGCCGTCGTATCGAGCGACGTATCCATAAGTTGCAGGCTCAGCTCCGTAATGTGCAAGGTCACCGCCGCACACAATCGAAACAGCGGCGTCGAACGGCAAACCGAGGGGTGTCGATTGTCGGATACACCAACGCCGGCAAGTCCACCCTGCTGAACTCGCTTACTGACGCTGGCGTACTCACCGAAAACCGTCTCTTCGCAACGCTCGAAGCAGCGACTCGTCAGCTTCAGTTGCCCGGCGGTGAAAAGGTTTTTCTCACCGACACGGTCGGTTTTGTCAAGAAGCTTCCGCACCAGCTTGTCCAGGCGTTTCGCACCACGCTCGACGTGGTAGTCGACGCAGATCTACTCGTGCACGTGGTCGATGCGAGCGCCGCCGACCCGCAAAGTCAGATCGATGCAGTACGCGCCGTGTTGCACGAGATCGGGGCTGAGACAGTGCCGGAGCTGATTGTGTTTAACAAGATTGACCTTGCCGACGCACCCGAGACATTGTTGCGTCACCACGAAGGCTCGCAGGCGGTGTCCGCTCTCACCGGCGAGGGACTTGAGGACCTACTGAACACAATTGGTGACCGACTCGCGGTGATGAATGCCGTGGTCGACGTCATCGTGCCGTTTGGCCGCGGCGATGTCATTGCCGAATTGCACCGATCTGGTCAGGTCCTGAGCGAGACGGCAACGCCTACGGGCATGCAGTACCGAGCCAGGCTCGATCAGTTCTCCCTCGGCCGACTTCGCGAGTTTGTGATCGAAGAGTCGATCGTGCCGGCTGAAGGTCAGGCGCCGGGCAGAAGCCACGTAACCTCGGTGGACGGTGCAGCAACCTAGCTGCGGAGACCTTTGAGATAGCTTGAGACGTCGGTTTCAGAAACGACGTCGCCGTACTTGGCGTGCAGATCGAAAAGATTTGCCTGGTGCACCGCGTCGTTGCGGTCTCCAACGGCATCACGAACAATGATCGGCACAAAACCATGTTGGCACGCGTCGACTGCGGTTGCTCTCACACAACCGCTCGTTGATACGCCGGTATGGATCAGCGTGTCGATACCCATCGCCGTGAGGCTGGCGGCCATCGACGTGCCGAAGAACCCCGACGCATACTGCTTGGTAATAACTATTTCGCCTGGAACGGGCTCAAGGCCTTGGCCGTACTCTGCGAGTGGATTGCCAGCCACGAAACTCTCGAGTGCCGCCACCTTGCGAAAGAAAACGCCGCCGTTGATGCCGCCGGGCTGATACTCAACTCGGGTATGCAGCACGGGCACCTGCGTGGAACGAGCGAGCTCGACAATGCGTTGTGTTGATGCCCGAGCCGGCTCTACATCAGCGAACAGTGGCGATTCGGTGTCGAGGTATGCGCGGCAGAAGTCGATAACCACGACTGCTGGTCGAGTACCGAAGCCGAGTTCTCCGGCGAAACCAGCGGAGCGGTAGTCATCGGAGATGCTCATGACACGTCGTCGACGATGCCGCTCGCCGTGAGCTCTGCAATGGCGTCGTCGTCGAGCTTGAGGACATCGCGCAACACCTCTAGGTTGTGCTCCCCAAGTCGCGGCCCCGACCACCGAATTTCACCAGGCGTGCCTGACATTTTTGGCACCACGTTCTGCATCGGGATCGAGCCGAAGTCGTGGCTGTCGACCCATGTGATTGCCTCGCGTGCTGCGAAGTGCTCGTCAGCGAGCATCTCCGGGGCCCGATACATCTTGCCGTTCGGTACACCGTGTTCGTTGAGCAGGGTGTTTAGTTCGTCGGTGTCGTACTGAACGGACCAGTCGGCAATCAGGTTGTCGAGCTCGGCTTGATTGTCGCCCCGGGCCACGTGAGTGGCGTACCGCTCGTCGGCGGCTAGCTCAGGGCGGCCCATTGCCTCGGCGAGCCGTTTGAAAACTGTGTCCTGGTTACCTGAAATCAGGTGCATGCCGTTGCCTTTGGTGGGGTACACGTTGGCGGGAGCAATGTTCGGAATCAATGACCCGGTGCGTTCTCGGATGAAGCCGGCGACGTGGTACTCGGTCAGCAGCGATTCCATGATGGCGAGCACCGCTTCGTACAGGGCCGAATCGACTACCTGGCCTTCGCCGGTGCGGTTCCGCGCGTGAAGCGCATTGAGTGTGCCAATCGTGGCGAACATGGCGGTCAGTGTGTCGCCGATGCTCACACCGGTGCGGGTCGGAGGGAGCGACGGGTCGCCGGTGGTGTACCGAATGCCGCCGAGGGCTTCGCCAATCGCACCGAATCCGGCTTGTGACGAGTACGGCCCGGTCTGGCCGTAGCCGCTGACTCGGGTCACAATCAGCGCGGGGTTGATGGCGCGAAGCTCGTCAGGGCCGAGACCCCAACGTTCGAGGGTTCCGGGACGGAAATTCTCAAGGAGCACGTCGGCTTCCTTGACCAGTTCGCGGATCAAATTTTGCCCGGCTTCTTCGCGCAGATTCACCGTGACGGACTTCTTGCCGCGTCCGACAATTGGCCACCACAGCGATTTGCCTTCGGCCTTTTCTTGCCCCCAGTCGCGCATGGGGTCGCCCATACCGGGCTGTTCGATCTTGATGACTTCAGCACCGTGATCGGCGAGTAGCTGGCCGCAAAAGGGGCCGGCCAACAATGTGCCCATCTCGATGACTCGGATGTCGCTGAGAGAACCTGACATTGGGTCAAGTATCCTTTCGTAGTCGATGAGAGATTCTGAATTTGGACCGGTGCAAATCGTCGAGGTTTCGCCTCGTGACGGCTTGCAGGCTGACCCTGCCGACGTGACTACCGCCAACAAGGTGGCGCTTGTTGAGCGGCTGATTGCAGCGGGAAACACGCGCATCGAAGCGGCCAGTTTCGTAAGCCCCAAAGCGGTTCCCAAGATGGCCGACGGCGACGCCGTAATGGCGGGTGTGCGAAGCCTTGCAGGAGCTGACACGGTCAGCTTCAGTGCTTTGGCCCTCAACGTGCGCGGCGTCGAACGCGCTATTGCCGCAGGGGTCGGCGAAGTAACGGGCGTGGTCGTCGCATCGGAGACCTTTTCGCAGCGAAACCAGAACGCAACAGTGGCTGAGTCGATCGAACGCTGGAAGCACATCAGCGCCGCGGCGAGAGCCGCAGGGGTGCGCACTTCGGTCACCATTTCGGCGGCGTTCGGATGTCCGTTCGAAGGTCGTATCGATCCGACGCGAGTCGCGTCGATTGCCGCAGAATTGGTGGCGACTGAGCCTGATGAGCTCGCACTTGCCGACACCATTGGCGTCGCTGTGCCAACTCAAGTCCACGGACTGTTTTCGACGGTCAATGACGTGTGCGGTTCGGGCCCACTGGCTCTGCGCGCGCATTTTCACAACACTCGCAACACCGCGCTGGCCAATATCGCAGCGGCCCTCGATGAGGGTGTGCGCATCTTTGATTCGAGCCTCGGCGGCGTCGGCGGTTGCCCGTTCGCTCCCCGCGCCACCGGCAACGTGGCGACCGAAGACGTGGTCTACATGATCGAGCAGATGGGTTATGAAACCGGCATCGACCTCGATGCCTTGATTAACGCCGCTGCCTGGCTTGAAGACGTGCTGGGTCACGGTATTCCGGGGTTGGTCTCGAAGGCCGGCGGATTCCCTACTGGCGAGCATCTCAGCCACTGAGCTGCTCAATCCACTCGGTTGTTTCGGTACACGACGCCGTTGGGCTGATCGTGGCGAGGGACCCAATCGCTGCCGTGTGGGCTTGGACCGTAAATGCTGCGCAGCCGTCGTGAACCACGACTGTTGCGAGGTCAAGCACGTGAGCGTGTCGCACGGTCGATGCCACCCCACCGTTGGTGACAATTCCGGCGACTAAAAGCGAATTGACGTTGAGGCGCTCCAATACAAACTTGAGCCTGCTGGCGTGAAAGGCCGAATAGGCGACCTTTTCTACCGGTACGTCGATCGGCCCGAGCGCATCGAGCGGGGCCTGCCCCCACGACCCCGGCGCGAAGTCACCTGAACGAAGAAACGGTCGGATCGACGCGAGATGCTCAGAGATCAGGGGGCCATCGGGGCCAGGAACCAGCGTGAACAGTGTCGCAAGAATTGGTATTCCTGCCGTTCGAGCAGCCGTCACGAGCGGCTCAAGTCGTTGGGGCAGCGCCGCAATCTCGGCGCTCGACACACCGGCTCGGGCATAGGCCCCGTCAGCGTGAAGAAAGTCGTTCTGAAGATCGATGAGAAGCAGAGCGGTCGACGTCGGGTCGATGTGGTCAAACGTGCTCACGTCAGCGCCCGAATGATCAGATTGCCTTGCCCATCGACCGTCGCTGTGAATCCAGGCTCGACAACAATCGTGGCGTCGGCTTGCTCCAGAATGGCGGGTCCGTCGATAGACCAGTCGACCGGTAGGGCGAGCCTGTCGAATATGGGCGTGTCGTGCCACTGTCCGTCGAAGAACACCTGACGAATCTGATGCTCAGGCACAACGGAAGACGTTGGAGCAAACACGACGGGATCGATCTTGGGTCGGGTGCCAACGATCGACGTTCGCGCTGACAAAATACGCACGGCGATGTTGTCGAGAACTCGCCCATAGGTCGCCAAGTACTGCGCATCGAAAAGGGCCTGCACCCGAGACTCGGTGAGGAGTGAGACGTCGTCGACCGCGACCTGAACCATGTGCGTCTGCCCGACGTACGACATATCGAACTCGTGCTGCACCGTCACCTCTCCATACTCAAGGCCCGAGTCGCTCAAGAACACCCGAACATCGGCTTCGGTAGCTGCGAGACGTGCCTGTAGCCGGGTGACCTGCGCTGGATCAGACAGGTCGGCGACACCGATGTTGCATGTCTGCACAACGTCGTGGCGAGCGTCGGCAATGGTGCATCCGAGTGCGCTGGTGACGCCGGGATACCGTGGCACGAGCGCAGCCGACAGGCCGACATCGGCGAGTAGTCCGCATGCATGCAACGCCCCGGCGCCACCGAACGGCATGGCCACGAACTCTGACGGGTCATGTCCGCGCTCGATGGACACGATGCGCAACGCACCGGCCATACGGCTTGTGGCCACCTTGAGAACCGCCTCGGCGGCCGCTTCTGGCGAAAGATTCAGCGGCGCCCCCACGTGTTCGAATATCGCGCTGCGTGCTGCTGCAAGGTCGAGCTTTTCGAGCCCACCGATTGGAACGGCTGCGTTGAGACGCCCCAGTACAAGATGTGCGTCGGTGACCGTCGGCCGGTCGTTGCCACGGGCATAGCACGCCGGTCCGGGGACGGAGCCTGCTGACTCGGGGCCTATTCGCAAGATCCCGCCCGCATCGACCCAGGCAATCGAGCCGCCGCCCGCCCCGATCGTAGAGATTTCGATCATCGGCGTGCGAATGACAAGGCCGAAATCGACAGCTGTTTGTGAGCCTGTCACGACCTCTCCGCCGGCGATAACGGCGACATCGAAGCTGGTTCCGCCCATGTCGCACGTGATCACGTTGTTAAAGCCTGCGGCGCCAGCGATATGAGCACTCGCGATCACACCTGCTGCTGGTCCGCTGAGGGCCGTTCGAATCGGCAAGGAACGTGCCGCTGACGACGTCATCACGCCACCGTTGGACTGAACAATGAAGAAGCTTCCGCCGAATGAACCGTCGGCAAGTGCAACTTCGAGCTGTTCCAGATAATTACCGACGACCGGTTGCAGGTATGCGTTGAGAGCGGCGGTCGAGGTGCGTTCAAACTCACGCACTTCGGGAAGCAGCTCGACGGCACTGGTGACGTGGCTGTTGGGCCAGATGGAGCGAACCGCCTCGACGGCAATTCGTTCGTTGGCATCGTTGGCATAGGCGTTGATAAACGCCACACAACATGCTTCGACGCCTGCATCAAGCAGCGCGTGCGCCTGGCGAACGACCTCGTCGACATCGACTGGGGTCACGATCGATCCATCGGCGCCGACCCGCTCGTTGACTTCGAGCCGCAGATCGCGATCGACTACCGGTACAAAGTCTCCCCAAAGTCCCCACGTATTCGGCCGGTCGCGACGACGCATCTCGAGCACGTCGGCGAACCCTTGAGTGGTGATGAGACCGGTTCGGGCACCCTTGCGTTCGAGTAGGGCATTGGTGCCGACGGTTGTTCCATGCACCACCGCAGAGGCTTGCGTAAAGGCGGACACGACCGACGACACACCGCGCATGAACCCGCTGGCTTCGTCACCGCGCGTCGACGGAACTTTTGCGACAGAGAAGTCACCCGTGACCTCGTCGATGCAAAAGACGTCGGTAAAGGTTCCACCGACGTCAATACCAATCACTCGTTGACCGGTCATCGTGTGGGGCCTGTCACGTAGCCCAATCGCAGGTCGCGGGCAATCGACGCGCTGTCGCGGCCATTCGGATCGCCATAGCCGCCTCCGCCTGGCGATGAAATGCACACCTTGTCGCCTGTTGTGAGGGCTACCCCGACGACCTTTGACGTCAGCGGTGGCGTGACCTGTTCGCCGTCGACGATGAAGCGCAGCTCGTTCATGGCAGCTGGCCCCCCACCTGCCAAGCCGGGTGGAGCGAATCTGCCTCTGTCGCCAAAAGCAAACACTTCGGCCCCGGGCGCCAACAACTCAATCTCGTACTCCGCTCCAAGGCCGCCACGATGTTTGCCGGAACCTCCTGAGTCAGGGCGCAGGGCCCATCGGGTATAGCGCACGGGGTAATTAGCTTCGAGAATCTCGACCGGCGGGATGGTGGCTGTTGACAATGGCGCGTTGCCGTGGGCCAACCCGTCGCTCTGTGGGCTTCCGCCGAGGCCGCCCCCGTAGAACGTAAACATGACGAACTGTTCGCCCGATTCGCGTTTGCCAGCAATAGACAAGGCGTTGATGGTGCCGTACGACGCGCCATTGCTGATTGACGGGTCGGCCTGGGCCAAGGCAGCGAAGATCAGATCCATAATGCGCAAGATCGTTTCGGTGTAACCGGCGACTGGCCGCGGCCATGTGGCATCGAGAAGTGAGTCGTCGGCGATGATGACGTCGACCGGTTGTAGACAGCCGCCGTTTGCTGGCACGTCTCGGAAGATGTGTTTGAGGGCGACGTAACACGCGGCGACGGCGGTACTGCGTGAGATGTTGACAGGGCCTGCGACAGCTGCGGCGCTGCGGGAGAAGTCGAGGGTCAATTGGTCGCCGTCGATCGTGAGATCGAGTGCAACGGTGATTGGAGCATCGACCGATCCGTCGTTGTCGAGGTAGTCCTCGACGCTGTGAGTCCCGTCGGGAAGAGCCGCGATGTTCGCCCGCATCAACGAATCGGCTCGGCTGGTGAGCTCGGCGAATGCCGCGGCCACCACGGGGCCGGTGTATTCAGCCAGCAAGTCGCCAAATCGCCGTTCGCCGAGATCGAGTGCGTTGAGTTGCCCGTAGAGATCTCCGTAGGCGTTGGTGGGCACGCGGCTTATTGCGCAGATCAAGTCGACCACGTCGGTACGAAGCACACCCCGGTCGCGCAACTTCATCGGCGGGATCAATACCCCTTCCTGGGCGCTTTCGGTCGCGGCAGGGTTGTAGTTGCCCGGTACCGCGCCGCCGACATCGGTGTAGTGGCCGACTGATGACAGCCAGCAGAAGAGTTCGCCGTTGTGAAAATACGGCTGAACGAGCTTCATGTCATTGAGGTGGGTGCCGCCGCGATACGGATCGTTGAAGACCCAGATATCACCCGGGTTCGGCCCGCCCTCTTGCGCTGCTCGGTCGATAATGAGGGCGACCGCCCCCGACATAGATCCGACAAACACGGGCAATCCGCACGAACCTTGCGCGAGTGTGGCGCCAGTTTCTTTTTCGTAGATGCCATGGGAAGCGTCGTGGGCTTCGGCGATGATCGGGTTGAACGCGCTGCGAAACAACGTGGCGTCCATCTCATCAACGAGTTGTTCTAGACGCCCCTGTAGAACAGCGAGCGTCACCGAGTCAAGAGCAGAGCTGGTGTTCATGGTTGGGCGATTCCTTGGAACGGAGCGAGCAGGTCAGTGATGTTGTCGACGTCGTCGAGCATGTTGGCCTGCTCGGTGAAACGATCACGGGCGACAATTGGCACCAGCCCTTCGACATTGTCGGAGAACTTTGTCGCCAGTTCTTGCTCGGTCAGTGGTCGTTCGGTGCCGCCCCGGTTGGCGAGTACTTCGCGTGTCAAAACATTGCCATCGGTAGTTTCGACCGTGAGCCGACAAGGGAATTGGTACGGGTAGATGTCGAGCAGCGACGGATCAGCCTCGACGTCGATGCGTTGCATAAGCGCCCGGTGCGCGGGGTCGACGGCACGCTCGTCGGTGAAGTCAGACAGTCCGAGGCCCAGCCCGCTGCCCGCTAACAGCGCCGCGCTGACGGTGAACGGCCCACTGAATTGGGCCTGGTAACCAGTTTCTGGCAGTCGTTTCGATTCGATCGGATCGCCGATCGTTCGAACCGTAGGTGGAGCCACTCGGAGAACAGCGTGAGCGACGTGTTCGGCGCGAAGCCCCTCGGCTCGCAGATCGAGCGCAGCATCGATGCTTGTATGGGTGAAGTGGTTGGCGGGGTACGGCTTGTAGAAGATTGACGCCGCCTGCCAGTCTCTGCCGAGGTCGCGCAGGGTTGCGTCGACATCACCCAGGTCGCCCAAATAGGCCTGAAAGAATCCAAAGCGCCCTTCGATCGCTGTCGGTGGCCCGGTAATACCGCGGGCCGCCAGTTGGGCGGCAGTAACCCCGGCGCGGGCAGCCCAACCGCAATGCATGCGTTTGACTGTGCCCCCGGAGCGATTGGCTTCGATGATTCCACTTCCCATGCTGCACGCGATGCCCATGGCATGTCCGATGAGCTCTGCAGAGCCGTTGAGTAAACGTGCTGCTGCGGCGGCTGATCCGATTGCTCCGCAGATCGATGTGGCGTGTTGGCCGCGTTCGAAATAGATCGACTGCCGGGCGGTTTCGTCGAACCCTCCCATGCCCAGGCGTACCGCTATTTCGAGTCCGATGGCGATCGCGTCGACGAGGTCGCTTCCGGAAGCGTTGACCAACTCGGCAGTCGCCATCGCGGCAGGAACAACCGACGCGCTCGGGTGCAGAATTGACGGAAGATGCGTGTCGTCATAATCCAACGAGTGTGCGAGCACGCCATTGGCAAACGCGGCCTCGGGAGCTGCGACCTTGATACTGCTGCCGACCGCTGTCGCTTGGGGGCCCGACGCTTGGTCGGAGATGAAGCCCAAGGCGGCTTGACTGGTGTCGAGCTGTGTCGCTCGCACCGCTATGCCGACAATGTCGACAAGCCGTGACGGAATACCTTGGCGAACGTCGGCTGGGACAGGACCGGCGCCGAGCTGTGCGAGTTGTTGAATCACTGTGGTCATGCGATCGCCAATGGTCGTGCGGGGGCGCCAGTAGCACCGTGGATGTTCAAGTGGCCGAGTACGAACACGAACTCGTGAGCCTGCGCTGCTGCGAGCGCTTCGAGTTCGATTGCCTCGATGATGTTGATGCCGTGTTCTACGAGCAAGATGCGGTGGGCGGGGAGTACGGCATGTCCGGCTCCAGGTGCCAGACACTCAAACGCAATCGTGTCGGCTCCCGCGAGAGCAACCTGTTTATCGGCGAGCCACTGCGCCCCAGGTGCACCAACGCCGGGCACGCCAGTCCCGGTTCCCCGATACTGGTCCGGGTCATCAACATGTACGCCCCAACCGCTGCGTATCAGAACGGCGTCGCCGGGCCGCACGGGAGTTTGTTGCTCAGAGGTTGCGAGCTCGAGGTCGCCAACGGTTATTTCATACCCGGGTTCGCAGCATTCGATGCCGAGCACCGCGGGAATGTCAAGTAGAACTCCTCGACCGACAAATGGCGGTAGTTCATGAATACCGAGGACCTCGAACCGTCCACCGTTTTGGGCTTCTTGAGCGTCGACGCCTCCGTGTAACTGGCCGTTGTGGCTGACATGGGCCAACGCGTCGACATGGGTGCCGACGTGACACCCGAGCGTCAAGAGGTCGGCGGCTGCTGATCCGCCGTCGACCCGGACCTTGTCGCCGTGGCGCCGGTCGAGGCAATGTCTGAACGTCGGGTGATTCGGCGATTGCGCCATACCGTTGTGCATTGGTCGGCCGAGGTCGTAGACGGTGGCCTGGGTAAGCAGTTTTACGAGTTCTGCGGTGTTACTCATGCAATTACTCCGACGTTGCGTAGCTGGTCGATGCGATCAGCGTCGAGTCCAAGCTCGGTGAGAATGGAATCGGTGTCGGCGCCGAGATCGCGTCCTGCGAATCGGACCTCGCCGGGTGTTTCTGACATGTCGAACAACATGTTCTGCATGCGTATTGGTCCGAGTCGCTCGTCGTCGACCGTGACAACCGCCCGTCTGAACTGCACCTGCGGGTCGCCGAGGTAGGCCTCGACGTCGTAGATCGGAGCCAGGGCCACATCGGCTTTTTCAAAGGCAGCTACGACATCGTCGAAGTCGCGTGCCCCGATCCAGCTGGAAACCGCCTCGTCGATGATCTCGCTGTGTGCAGCGCGCCCAGAACCGCTAGCGAACCATGGTTCGTCGGCAAGACCCGGTCGTTCGACCAGCACCATGGTGCGTCGGGCGACAGCATCGGCGCTCGACGACACGGCAACCCACTTTTGGTCTGCGGTGAGATAGGTGTTGCGTGGGGCGTTGTTCGATGACCGGTTGCCCGACCGTTTGGCGATAGCCCCGGTCTGGTCGTAGTTCACGATGTGGGGCCCCATCATCGTCGTAAGAGGTTCGAGAATGCTCTGATCGATGATCTGCCCGGTGCCCGTCTGCGATCGGTGGTGCAGCGCCATCATGATGGCTGACACGGCGCTCAAGCCAGCGACAGAGTCTGCAAGCCCGAACGGTGGCAGCGTCGGTGGACCGTCGGCGGGGCCGGTCATGTGAGCGAAGCCACTCATTGCTTCGATCAACGTTCCAAAGGCGGGTCTTGATGCATACGGTCCGTCTTGACCAAATCCGGTGATGCGACACAGCACCAGGCCAGGGTTCTGTGCTGACAAGCTCTCGTAGTCGAGTCCCCAGCGCTCGAAGGTGCCTGGACGGAAGTTCTCGACGATGACGTCGGCCGTAGCCGCAAGTTCGGCGAAGATTGCCGCACCTGCGGGATCGCCGAGATAGAGCCCGAGGCACCTCTTGTTGCGGCCGACCATCTTCCACCACAGGCCCTGGCCATCTTTTTGCGAACCGTGGCCGCGGAGATTGTCACCCCTCGTTGGGTGCTCGATCTTGATCACTTCAGCGCCATAGTCGCCGAGGACCTGACACGCGAAAGGGCCCGCAAGTACCGTCGACGCATCGAGTACCCGAAGGCCTGCCAGTGGCCCGCTCGTGGGCTCGGTCATGACATGGCTCGAATCACGCCTGCATAGTCATCAAAAACGAAACAGCGTTTCCCCCAGTGGAACATGGCTGCAGTCTTGCCGACCGGCGAGCGGCGAGCAACCCCCGAAATCCTGCGAGCTAAAGTGATACAGCTTGCGGAACGTCGATCCGCAACCGACCTGGAAAGGCTGGCCGCCCGTGGCTACGACCGCAAGCTCTCGAAGCGTCGCAACCATCGAACGAGCCGGAGCCGTATTGTTTCTGTTCGCAGAGGCGCCGGGCACGCTCGGAATCACCGAAATTTCGCGCGCGCTCGACATCTCCAAAGCTGTCGTGCACCGCATCGTCACCACGCTCGCAACACAGGGACTTATTCAAAGTGACCCAGCGACGCAGCGATATGCGCTCGGGCCGGGCGTCTTGCAACTTGCTTCGGCATATCTCGACAAGCTCGATGTGCGATCGTTAGCTCTGGCATCGATGCATCGTTTGACCGAGGCCACCAACGAAACCACAACACTGTCGGTGTTATCGGGAGGACGGCGGGTCTATGTCGATCAGGTGACGCCACAGCGCGAGGTCAAGATGAGCGTGCAGGTCGCATCGTCATTTCCGCTGCACGCCGGAGCATCGTCTAAAGCCTTTTTTGCCTATCTTCGCGACGATGAGATCGAAGCAATCATCAGGGATACGCCTCTGGAGTCAATGACGTCGACGACCATTGTTGCTAAGGATGAGCTTCGGTCCGAACTTCGGCGTATCAAAGAGCAAGGGTTCGCAGTCTCGTTTGGTGAGCGGCAAGAGGGAGCGGCGTCGGTCGCTGCCCCCGTTCTCGATCGCATGCACAGACCAACTGCCGTGATCAGCGTGTGTGGGCCCCTCGAGCGCTTCAAGCCCAACATCGCGCACGCCGCAGCCCTGCTGGTGACTGCGACGAATGAGATTTCGGCGCGAATGGGCGCCGTCGTGGCGCCTCGCCCGTGACCCAGGCTCATCGCATGACCACCGACGCTTTGCGGGTCGCCGCCGGCCAGTTCGTCGGATCCACAAGCCTGGAACAGAACCTGGCCGCGTGTCTGCGATTGATCGACCAAGCGGCAGACCAATCGGTTGACCTGTTGGTGCTGCCCGAATTCGCAAATCACCTGTCGGTGTACGACAGCGCCGAACACTGTCGCCAAGTCGCCGTGCCTATTGGCGGACCGTGGCTGGCGGCTATAGCGCAGCGAGCTCGTGAGCACAGCATGCATGTCGCTGTCACGGTGACCGTGCCGAGGCCCGACAGCGTCACGGTCACAAGTCTTCTTTTTGATGACGTCGGGTCGATTCTTGGTGAGGCAGACAAACAGACGCTCATGGGTAACGAACGCGCATTCCTGACCCCGGGTGATTGTGGAGCCCCTGTCGTGCGCACGAGGTTCGGTGCGGTTGGGATCTTTGCGTGCATGGATGGCGTGACATTTGAGACCCCACGCACCTTTGCCGTGCGAGGCGCTCGGCTGTTTCTTAATGGACTCAACTCGTTCGCGCTCGACGAAGCACACCTGCACATTCCGGTTCGCGCAGTTGAAAATGGCGTGTTCGTCGTCGCCGCGAACAAGGTCGGGGCTCTGCTTCCCGCGGCGCAGATCGAGCAGTTCAGTGCAGCATTAGGCGTACCCGCCGACGCACTCGACGGCGCCGGCGAGAGCCAAATTATTGACCCAAATGGTGTTGTGGTCGCACGGGCTAGTCGCACGACCGAATCGCTCGTGGTAGCTGACATCGACCTCGGCGACGTCAAACCGATAGACAAGCGCCTCGGATATCGCAGGCCAGACATCTACGCGCCGCTCGCGAGTCCAGCGACATCGACGCCGCGCTTGGTTGCTGACGAGGCCCTGGCGGTCGCCTGCGCCCATTCGGTCGAACAAGCCCAGGTCGTGGCCCAAGGTCTAGCCACGCTCGTGGTGCTGCCAGAAATGGTTCCGCCGCCGGAGCACATTGGTGAAAATGTTTGGGTCGTCGCCACCACGATGCGTGGCGGTGCACATATAGGCCAGGTCGTAACTCGCGACGGAGTCGTACACGAGCAGATGCAATTGCATCAAACCGATCGGCTTCCTCAGGTGACGACTTTCGGTGACGAAGTGGGAACCTTGACCACGCCGTGGGGTGATATGGCTGTGCTGATTGGTGACGACCACGCCTATCCCGAAGCAGCGCGACTCGCGGCGATACAGGGTGTGCATCTCATTGCGGTCGTGTGGCACCCAACCGAACAATGGCAGGTCGACCTTGCTCTCGCAGAACGAGCAGCCGAGAACCGATTGTGTGTCGTCGCGTGTGCTCCTGCCTCGGTGGCTGACGGCAGCGTGCTGTTCAATCCGCCTCGAGATTCGCTCTGGAACTCAGACCGGGTGGCGCCGTTTGATGGCACCATCAACACTCCCGACCGAGTGTCGCTGGCGCCCGCAGCGCAGGCTCGTGTTGGCGCTGCGCATCTGGTGAGATCGCTGCGTCGCGAGATTTCTCGCGACACCGACCTTGTCGGAGGTCGCTCGTGGCAGGCATCGAAGGTGCTCATTGAGGGTTGACCCGGCCGCCCAATTGCGAACGTTGATCGCCCAGCCCGGCGCGACCCTTCTTGCAGGGTGTCACGATGGGCTTTCGGCCCGAGCAGTGAATCGCAGCGGCGCTCAAGCAGCCCACATGTCCGGGTTTGCCGTCGCCGCGACGTTGTTGGGCCAGCCCGATATCGGACTGGTGACATTCACCGAGATGGCAGATGTCGCAGGCCGCATCGCTGATGTGCTGACCGTTCCGCTGCTTGCTGATGCCGACACGGGCTACGGCAATGCGTTGAACGTCGAAAGGCTGGTGTCGACCTACATGCGTCGTGGCGTGGCTGGTTTACACATCGAAGATCAAGTCATGCCCAAACGATGTGGCCATCTCGCGGGCAAGGCCGTTGTATCGATCACCGAAATGCAGTCGAAGATCACCGCGGCCGTCGACGAGCGTGCCCGGCTCGGCGGCGACATCGTGGTTGTTGCGCGGACCGACGCTCGGGCGGTTGAGGGTCTCGATGCGGCACTTGACCGAGCCAGGGCCTATCGCGAAGCTGGCGCCGATCTGTTGTTTGTCGAAGCGCTCGAGTCGGAAGCCGAGGTCCGACAAGTTGCCGACGACCTGGGTGAGATTCCGTTGGTGTACAACGCATCTGCTGCCCGCCAGCCGACGATCGGCGTCGATGAACTCGGCGAGTTGGGATACTCATTGGTGCTTGCCCCGATCACGGCGTTGCTGGCTTCAGCCGAAGCGATGCAACGCGAACTTGGGGTGCTTGTCGCCGACGGACCATCGGTGGATCAACAACACAGGCTAATGAGCTATAACGGTGTGCTCGATCTTGTGGACTGGCCCGAGGTTTCGCGCCGCGAAAAGCGCTACCTGTGAGTCTGCTGCAGATCGCATAGATCGCAGGTCAGCGGTTCGCTTGGGCGATGATCGACCGGGCACGGCGCGCAACGGCTTCGTCGATGAACTCTCCATCAACGGTCGCGACGCCTGTTCCGGTGGTCGCAGCGGCGTCAAAGGTGTCGACAATGGCACGGGCCCGAGCAAGCTGGGCGGCGGTAGGCGAGAAACACGCATTGACAGTTGCCACCTGTTTCGGGTGGATTGTCGATCTCCCGGTGAACCCTTGACGGCGGAGTTGGTCGCTCGTGGCCGTCAGCAACGTGAGATCTGCGATCTCAGTCGCTACCGGACCGACAGGGCCAATGAGCCCGGCCGCCGCCGAGGCGACGACGATTTGGGACCGAATCGGCCACAGCTCGTGACGGTCTGGCGAGGGGTCGAGCCCGAGGTCGGCAACCAGATCGGCCTCGCCGAGACCGATGCGCCACACATTTTCCACGTTCGCGATATGCGCAAGCTGCTCGAGTGCTGCGGCCGTCTCGACGAGAGCGACGACCCGTAGGCGAGTGAGTGCGCACCGCTCGGCTGTGGCCTTGGGCATGACCACACCGAGCGATGGCACCGAGTGGGCCATCTCTAGGTCATCGTCGAGGAACTCGACATCGCTGTTGACCCGGATCCACGCGCTGGCCGTGGGGTGGGCGCTGAGCCAAGAAGCGACGTTGGCTCGTGCCTGTGCCTTCGAAGCCGGTGGCACGCTGTCTTCGAGATCCAAAATGATCGCATCGGCCCCGCTCGAATGGGCTTTGTCGAAGCGGTCCGGGCGGTCGCCCGGCACATACAGTGTCGATCTCATAGGCGGCCTTCCCGAAATTGCTGGTGGCTCAGTTGACATTGTTGGTTGTGTCAACCTAGCGTTCCCTAAATGGAAACCCCGTTCCGCTCGCCGGAACAGGCCGCCGAAATGCTAGATCTCATTCCGGCGGAAATCCGACGGAACCCTCACTCGATATGTTGCGATTTCAAGCGACCAAACAGGCGAATAATCGCCGAGGACACACCATGAAGGAAACCCTCGAAGGCGTTGAGGAAATCTTTGACCGCCAGGAGCAGGTTGATTCAACGCCCAGCTTCAACCGGTTATGGGGCATTACCCAGGATCTAATGGCCAAGCTCGAAGCGCGTTTCGAACTCACCCGTGACCCCAGCACAGATGTGCTTGAGACATACAAGGGCGAGTCCGACTTTCCTGCTGGCCGTCTCGCCGCCTATAGCGGTCCCGAGATGGACTGGCTTGTGCATTCTTGGATTGGCAATCCGCCGCTCGGTTTCACCAACATGCACATCACCGCATGGCTCGGGCCCCATATTGACGTTCCTCACCTGGGTATCGCCTGGGGCACGTTGCCCGATCTTTGGTTCTATATCGACTACAACCCGCGATCCGATCTGATGATCGACACCGATTCGCTCGACAAATATTGGGGCGCCCAGAATGACGAGTTTCTCGATCTGAGAGCTGACGAGGGACTCGCTCCGTTCACGAGCCGTGCGTTGTATGTCCGTCAAGCGTTGAGCGACACAGCGATTTGTTTCACGGTGCCGGGTGTGAACTATGACGAGGAACGCTTTGATCAAATCGAAGCGTTGGCCCACAAGCGTGTCGACGAATGGCTTGCCCACGTCGATTCCGCCACGCCTGTTCCGCAAGAACGACGCGCCCAGCTAGCGAGCGATGACGAAACTCGTCGGCGCAACATCGCCGAACGCGATCCGGCAAACATCATGGCCGTGCGATTCTTTGGCGAAGAACTGACAGACACACTTGTTCGAGCCTTGTGGGGTGGCGACCGCCAACTTCCACGTCCAACCTGAGAGAACCCATGCTGATCAAGAACAACTGGTACGCGGTCGAGTTTGGCCACGTCATCGAAGACGCTCCTCTGACCGTAAGGATTGACACCCACGACTTGGTGCTCTGGCGCGGGTCTGACGGCCAGGTCAACGCTCAATCTGACGTATGCGTACATCGCGGTGGGTCGCTGGGCGGAGGCAAGGTTGTTGACGGTTGCGTCGAATGCCCCTACCACGGCTGGAAGTTCGACGACGACGGCGTCTGCGTCGATATTCCTGCGAATCGTGAAGGGCTTCCGATCCCCAAAAAGGCACGGGTCGATTCGTACCCTTGTGTGGAGCGCTACGGCTTTGTCTGGGTGTTTCTTGGAGATCTTGCCGCTGATCAGCGCCCAGCGATCCCGCACCTTGACGGACTCGACGAAACCACGTCGGCTCGGGCTGACGGCTACCGGGCGGTGTTTGGCGACTTCACATGGCAAGCCAACTATGACCGCGTGCTCGAAAACGCCGTTGATATCTCGCACACGCCATTTGTGCATGCCGGCTCGTTTGGTAATCGGGACAAGCCTGAGATCCAGGACTTCGACCTTGACGAAGTTCATGACGGCGATCGGCTCGTAGGTATTTCGGCGACCGTCAAGCTTGATCCGCCAGCTCCGTCTGGTATCTGGTCGCTGTTGCGAAAGAAGAAGGAACGTGAGCTAGTCGAAACGACGACCGGCTTTTACCCGCCCAATGTGACCATGCTTGTTGTGCGGCTTCCGCTCGGCGAGATCCGTATCTTTACCGCGGCCGTACCGATTGATGAATCGACAACGGTGTCGAAGTACATCATGTTGCGCACATTCTTTACCGGCGGTTGGGCTGACAAGGACTCGCGGCGACGCACGGACAAGATATTTCTTGAGGATCAGCCGACCGTTGAGGGTCAACGCCCCGAGCTGATTCCGTTCGATCTTTCGGCGGAGCTGCATGTCAAGTCTGATTCGATCCAGCTTGCCTATCGGCGTTGGCGTCAGGATCAGATCGAGGCTGGTCTCGGATTGCCGTCGCAAACAGAAGACGACACACGGCGTGGCGTATCGGTGATTGCGTCGCCAGCGCGAATGGCCGACCCGGAGCTCGTCAACGCCTGGGTGTTCCCGTCGATCGAAGACGCCGGTGAATCTGATAGTCACAACGGTACGAACAATGTCTGAGCAAACAGGGTCTGAGCAAACAGGGCGTTCGGCCTCGGCGGCGTTGTGTCTCGACAGCGTTGATGCAATCGTCGCCGCACTCGAACTCGAGCAGATCGAACATCGTGTGCTGGAATCGACGATCGACGGCGCACCTGTTGGGGCCCACTCGGTGTACGGCGTTTCTGGCGGAGTGCACGTGGTGTATGTGGGCATGACGGTCGAACAGTTTGGCCTCGACAGTCACATGATGTTTGCGTTCACACCTGCCGAAAGTGCCGTGCCGCATTTCACCGTTGATTCGGTTATGGCTGGGCCCCACTACGCGTTTCACCTTGACCTGATTCCACGAGTCGATCCGGGGGCGAATCTGGCCTATCTAGATCATTGTTTCGGTCCGCTCACCGAGTCTCACGACTCGGTTGCCGAAATCGAAGGTTTGACGCCTGCGCATCTTGCACCTCGTCAATGGCAACTCATGTCGGCCTGGATGCTCGCCCATCGAGCCGACGAGGTGGCTTTTGCGGCGGTGCGCCCGACCGTTGACAGCTACCGCAACCATTGGATGGCCCTCGTTGCCGCCGGTGTGCCCGAAGACATCTATTCGGGTATTTCGCCTGATCAGCTTGCCGCCCGCGACGCTGCAAACCGTGCCGCAATATTTAGTCCCGAGGTGGACCCTGTCTGGGCGCGAGTTGACCAATTACTTGGTGCCGATGTAAGCGCCGAAATTCAGTCCAGTCTCAAATCGGCCGCCCGCGGCGCCTGAAGGGAAGCACATCATGAGCGACAAGCCAGAGCCAAGTGAGTGGCAGCAACGCATTACAGGCGAGTGGTACGGGTTGCCGTCGGTCTTTGATGCCGACGGGTCACACACCGGCTTCAACAAGGTGAATCGGTCGTCGGTCTTCGAAGACGGGCGAACCACCTATTACATGCACTGCAACTTCATGAACTCCGGCCCGTTGCGGAACCGGTTTGAAGTGAGCAACTTCGAATTTGGGGTTGACGACGACCACAAGAACCGCGTGTACCTCGGCCCAGACTTCTACGGCGCCGGGCACCCGTATGGGTCATTGGTCGACTCGCACTATTACTCGCCGGCGTGGCGGGCAGACCTGAACACGATGAACCAGATCCTCCCTGACGGAGTGACCCAGGTGTACTCATCGCTGCTCTATGACGGGCCGACGCTTTTCTCTGTCTTTAACGGCGTCTACCTCAATGCTCACGACTACGACACGAACCCCGAGACCAAAGCCCACATCGATGCGTTCTTGGTCGAAGAAAAAGCAATGGCATCGTGGCCTCACACGTTGCCAGATCGCGCCGCTGGCCAATGGGCGGGCACATGCGAGGTCTACGGCGCGGATCAGGAGCGACGGGGCGAGGTTGAAGTCACGATCACACACGACCCCATGGATCTCGTGCGAGCTCGTCAGACCGTCACTATGGCTGGCGTTGTCAACCGCAGCTACAGCTTCATACGCCAGCGCAACGCTAACCGGCACAGCTTCGAAGGCCCCGACATGTTCGGCAATGCCATTGCCTATGGCCGAGCGTTGTACACGACACAGCACCATGCCTCTGAAGCGTTCAAAGTCAAAGGGCGCGAGTTCATTATCGACCGGGACTACACGATGGCCTGTGCGTGGAAGCTCTCCTGGGGAGACCAGATGACAGATCTCGTGTTTGGCCCCTTGGCCTGGACCCCGAACGGGTGACAGCCAGCCTGTCGGCGTCTCCTACCCATGTGGTGATCGGCGCCACTGACCCAGAACGTATGCGCGCATTTTTTGCCGCATTTGGATTTGTCGCAGATCTGGAGCGCGAAGGCTCGATGGTTCGGGGTGCAGGACACCGCACTGAGCTCCAGATTGACGAGGCTCGTGCTGGGCGCCGGCTAGCGGACTACGACCGCGGCCCCCGAGGTCTCGATATCTACACGCGAGACATCAGCGCCACGGTTGCGGCCGCTCGCAGTTTCGGTGCCGAAGTCGGGCCGGTCGCAGATGTCGCCATTGGTTCGATGCAGATGCGCCAGGTCACCGTCTGGGGACCAGACGATCTGCCGCTGGTCGCAATCGAGAACTCATCTCGACGGTCGAGTCTGCTCGACACCGACCCGCATGCCTTGCATTCTGAAATTCATAGCTTGGTGTGGGCTGTCGACGACCGTGATTGCGATTCGGCGTGGTTTGCTGATCAGGGTGCGGTACCAGGCATGAACCTGTCGTTTGCAGAACCGGCCGTGGCGACCTTTATGAAGCTTCCGGACCCGGTAGTGGCGGTAGACATGGTGATGTTGGCCGACGATGAAAATAGTCCGATTCGCTTCGAACTGCTTGAGTTCGTCGACCGACCCGGTGCGGCGTTCACCGGAGCGGACCAGGCGGGTATTCAAGCGATTGGGTACACCGACCCTCAGGGCACCGAGCGTCGAACCGTGAGCCCCGGTGGAGTGGTCGTCGATCTACGCAATTGAAACTGAACCCTCCGCGGCCCCATCGTCGGTACATACCTTTGTGATCGTGATGTTGGTATTGGTGTGCCCGTCATGCATGGTCGCCATCCATTTGGTTGTCGTCGGCGAGAGCCGCCGTACCCCGATACGCATCGGGCCGATTCGGCGCTGGACCATCAGCTCGTCGAGTGATTCGGGTTCGGCTGCCAGGTCGAGTTCCGGTTCGACCCCGAGCGATTCTGGCACCGCCACCCCAACAATGTCCGCGATTGATCGGCCGGCCCGGCTGAAACTACCGCCTGTCAGCTGGCGGCCCGGGTTCACCAAAACGCCGTAGGAACTGAACTCGTGTCCGAAGCGGGGCCAAACGCCCTCGCCGGTCATGGCTCCGGGAGCCCACTGCGTGCCGACACCGACAACGTCGGGTCCGAGATAGTGCCGCTTGTCGCCGTGGACTTCGAGTTCGAACTGCCATTCGCCGGCAAAGGCGGCCATCGGGTGGCCGTCGAGCGAATCAGATGGCTCACACACTTGCACTACCCGCAGGCGGCCTGACGTTGTTGCTTCTACTGTGCGTCGCTGTTTGATGGTTCCGATTAACGAACCCACGGGGTCGTGCACATATTCGGTAACGAGCCACGCACCAGAAAACGAATCGGGCCTGCTTGCCGGCTGGTTGTCGTTGTCATCGGTGTTGTTAGGCGCCATGTGCGTGCCCCGCGTTTGATCGTTCCGCGTCAGAGTGGTTCGAATAGGTCAGAACTCCGGTCGCTGCGCCGACTCGGCGGTCGCCCTCGTACCAGAGGTGCAGAACCGCCTTTTCGACTCCGCTCGATGCGCAGACTTCGCGCTTCCACAGCCGACGGTTGTCGCCGCAATGAAGGAACGTTCCTGACGCTGCCCGACCGCCGGCGGCGGTGCTGCTTCCGACAAAATTGCCGGTTGGAGCGAATGACGTATTCGCATCGCGAGTTACGTCGTAACGGACATCGCTAGTCCAATGGAGCCCGCTGACCTCGACCGTCTGCGACACACCGGCGCCGAAAGTGCGCTCCACACACCGAGAGAAGCCAACAGGCTCCAGGTTGTCGTCAAAGAGTGCGAGGTCACCTGCCCAAGTCCCGGAACGCCACAACAACATTTCGCCCCGGCCGGCCGTGAGGTCTGTGCCGATTTTGTCAGGGTCCATGGCTTCGAAACTCGGCGGACTCGCATGCTCCGCTGCGTGCCGAAGCGATTCGCCTACGACCATGTACTTCAGTTGCTCGCCGCGGCTTATGAGAGCGAACGAGAGTTGACGCGTGCCACTTGGCAGCGTCATGAGAAAGAATCGCTGCGACAGACCCAAGTCGGGCCAGTGATTGTGCGCCGCGATCACATTGTCGCCCAGTGTGTCTGCCCAGCCGAAGTTGAGTGGGCCCTCGTAAATGCGGTGAGTTCCATGATCGGCGATCGAATAGCGACCGCTAAGCGTGAACGGCCCATCGAATGACACATCGATTGTGACCTTGCCCGTTGATTCGTCAACCTCGACCGATCGGCTGTCGACGCCATTTCCGAGGAAGCGACCCGACGGGTCATAGACCTCGGACTGGCCAATCCATTCGCCGATGCCAGCGGTGAACGAACGGCTCAACCGGCGACCAGCTGAACGGTTTGCACTGAGACGTCGGTTGCTGCCAGCAGTTCGGCGAGATCGGTGCCCATTGGTTGCGGGGTGAGATAGCGGCCCTCGGTGTGCAACTCGAGCCCGTCGATCGCAAACGGGAATGGATCGAGCGCGTAGATGCTGCCTTCGTGTTCGGTCACGGTCACCGAGACGTCTTCGCCCGCCGACTTCGGCAGGTTGTTGAACGTCGCTGCGCCTCGCTGACCGGGGGGCGACATGTGCAGGTACAGCGAGAATGTGTCAAAGAACTGAAGCTGCTTGTATGCCGTGAGCACGCAGCTATCGGTGGCGATTGCAGGATCTTCGGCTTCGAGTTCGGACCGCAGACGGTCCTGACGCTCTTGCTCAATTTCCAGCATGGCATCTACCTCTGGTCGAAGCTCGCTCGAAATCTGGTCGAGAAAAATCTTGTCTGACATGCCGTATCGGCCGTTGTAGAGACCAGCCGTATGCAT
This sequence comes from uncultured Acidimicrobiales bacterium, assembly GCA_937991435.1. Lineage (GTDB taxonomy): Bacteria > Actinomycetota > Acidimicrobiia > Acidimicrobiales > UBA10347 > UBA10347. The sequence continues at coordinate 13,841 of CALKPY010000107.1, read as the reverse complement.
CGAAGAGATAAGCCCGCTGAACGGGTGATGCTTTTCGTTGAACTCCGGAGATCCAGCGCTCGTCGCCACAATCTGATTCAGCGGTGTCGCAGTCAAGTTGTAGGGGAGTCCGGTGTTGGGGTCCATTGGCGCTTCGGCATCGAGTTCTGCCCAGCCGTGGTCGTGATGATCGACGACAAATTGCATAGGGTCAGCCGGCCAGATCGCGTCGAAGGATTCGTTGCCAAACGTGGCGGCAAGAGAACCTGCGAACGCAGTGTGTTGGTGCATAGCAATCACAAAGTGACGGCCGTCGAGTGGTGTCTGCACGATCATGGGCGGGTCACCCGAACGAAGTCTTGGATCTGGAACAGGTTGGTTCCGCCGTCGCGAACCTTGTGCGTGATGATGCGGCGGGTGTCGGGATCCAGGAAATAGTGGTTGTTGTAGACGATCGTGTTCGTGACTCGACTGTCGATCGTGAACACGTAGTTGAACGCCGTGAGCTCGGCGCCCTCGAGACTGATCTGCTCGCTGTCTGCATAGCAACGCTTACCGTCGACGGTGATCGGCGTTTCATAGACCGTTTCGCCCACGCCGTACAGGTTTTCGAAGTGTTCGTGCAGGTGCCAGGTGTTGTCGTCGAGCCAATAGACGTCCATGTGGACTGCGCTCCCCTCGATGAATTCGCCTTGTGGCGTGAAGGTCTTACAAAGGCCCTCCCATTGTCCCATGAAGCATTGATAGGGCCGAGGCGAGGCGGGGCCGTAGTTACGGTTGGCATTAGTCACGCTCCCATCGTAGATTCAAATGAACCCCTAAGGGAAACCCTGTTCCGCTGAGCGGAACAAGAAACCGGAGTTGAGCAACTGATGCATGTTCACACAGTGCATGTCGTGCTGCACGATCCCGACACCGTCGACGAGTGCGCAAGTCTCATGTTGTCGATGCGAGGCCGAATCGACTCGATGCTTTCGCTGCAAGTGGTGGTAAACGAACATCGCGGCAGCTATTCAGCCGACCTTTCGCTGACCACCGTGTGGCCCGACCTGTCGGCGTACCACGAGTATGAAACGCACCCCGAGCATTTGCGCGTGCGCACGCGGGTTCTTGAATTGATGAAGTCAGCCACCACGCTCGACTACACCGTGTCGTCTCTTCCGACGGTCTCCGATGCTGGGCAGGCGCCATGATCCCTCGCTGTCTCCATTTGTCCTTCACCGTCCCCGACGGAACCGCCGGGCAGGCTTCACTTTTCTATCCCGCCGATGACAGCCGAACTCACGAGGCACGACTCACAGGGTTCGTTCCGCCGATCGCGACCACGGCACCATTTCCGGCGGTCATTGTTGTGCCCGGTATCAACATCACACCGGCGAGCTACCGCTGGTTGGCGTTGCGGTTGGTCGAAGCTGGCTTCTGCGCAATCACATACTCGACGATTGGTTCGCTGGGGCCAGCCGGAGTGGGAATCACCCCGGGAATCGATCTTGAAGCGCTCGCGCCAGAGGTCGTCGGCACCCGCCCGTCAGCGTCTGCGCTAGCCCCGCTGTTGAGCGCTGTTGGTTCGCTTGACGGTTCGGTGCGCGATGTTGTTGACCTGAATCGCGTAGCCCTTGTTGGCCATTCGGCGGGCGGCACCGTTGCGTTGCACAATGCGAACCCCGAGTGGTTCCCTGGCCTGCGAGCGGTCGCCGCGTACGGGGCACACACCATGACCGCTACGGCCCTCGGGCATAGCGAAGTTTCGGTCGCGTCGCTTGCGTCAATGATTCCAATCGCTCTGGTGCACGGGGAACACGACGGCGTCATCGAAGCCAGCCGAGATCGGTACCGCAGCGACGATGCCGAACACGATCCGATTCGAGCGACCTTCTCGACGGGGATCTCGTCTGAGCGTGGGGACAGTTGGTTGATAGGCATTGCCGGAGGTAACCATTTCACGATGTGCGATCCAGTCGATGAGACGAGCGGGCGCTCATTTCTCGAAGCCGACCTGCGCTCCGATGACAACGATGCCCGCGACGCGTTAGCCAGGGTGCTGGTCGGCTTCCTCGATGACTATGTGCGCCGCGAGCCGAGCGGGCCGGGCTTGCAAAGCATCGTCGCTGGCCCAGAGATTTCGCGTTGGGACAGGCGATGACACCGAGCTTGGGTAAGAGTGAGTGATATGACACGTCGGGGCAAGAACATCGTCATCACTGGAAGCACCCGCGGAATCGGCAACGGTCTCGCTCGCGAGTTTCTCAAGCGCGACTGCTCGGTCGTTATAAGCGGCCGGTCGGAGGCAAGCGTAGATCCGGTCGTTGCTGACCTCGCCGAATACTACGGCTCGGAATTCGTTGCCGGCGCAGCATGTGACATCACCAACGCAGACAGTCTTCAAGCTCTTTGGAACGTTGCTACATCGGCCTTTGGGTCGGTAGATGTGTGGATCAACAACGCAGGGGTAAGCATCGCTCGAGGTCCCGTATGGGAACAAGATGATGCCGAGATCGCTCAATTGGTGACAACCAACCTCACCGGTTCTCTGCTGGGGTCAAAGATTGCGATTCGCAACATGGTGGAACAAGGCGGCGGGCAGGTTTGGAATACTGAAGGGTTCGGATCCGACGGTGCGACCCAGACCGGCATGGTGGCCTACGGGTCGACGAAGCGGGCGATTCGCTACATGCAAAAGGGCTTGCGTAAAGACACCGCAGATACCCCGGTGCAGGTATGCACCATTTCGCCCGGAATCGTGGTCACGGATCTGTTGGTTGGCGACTACGACTTGACTTCTGATGAGTGGGAAAAGTCGAAGAAGATCTTCAATATTTTGGGTGATGAAGTATCGACCGTCACGCCGTGGCTGGCTGAACATGTGTTGGCGACTGACAAGTCCGGCGCGAGGGTTGCGTGGCTCACTCGCCGCAAAGCCGCCGGCCGGTTCATGACCTCGTCGTTCCGTAAGCGCGACCTGTTCCGGTCGGTCGAAGGCGCTTGATTCGGCCCTCGGCTGTGCGGTCATGAGGGATACGTTGTCCACTGTTTGTGGACTTTTCCCAAACGGTTCAACACGTTGTGCCGCTCGAGATGGGTTGCACACAGGAGCGCAACGCGCGGTAACGGGCAGGCGACTAACCTGAACGGAACGCTGTTCCACTGACCGAAACGAGCCGACGATGCCTGCAGGACCGCAACGATTTGCAACACAACTCTGCGGCAGTTGGTGTAAACCTCACTGGATCGCCGATCACGATCGCGTCTACGGAGCTGAGGGAAGCTGGTGGCGCGTCGGCCACGAGTTCCTCGGCGAGGCGCTCGACGACTGCACCCAACTAGCGATCACCGATCAGAACGCCGCGGGGTTGACATACCAGACCGATGGCGAGCAGCGACGCCAGACGTTCAGCGGCTACTTCTACGCCCTCGACGGCATCGATTCGCAGCAGCAGGGGCCCCCGGCCGGTCACGCCCTCGACATTGGCAGCTATCTCACGTTTAAGGAACGGCCAGTAGCGCCGGCAGACGCACCGCCGATGAAGCACGAGCAACCACGGGTAACGGGCCCGATTGGTTGGTCCAGCCCAATCCTCGCCGACGATCTGGCGTTTCTCAAACAGTTCGCTGGTGGCCAAACCAAGATGACGGTGATCGGGCCCGTCACGTTGGCCCTTCGTCTTGTCGACGAGCACTACGGCGATCTCGCCGAAATGACCTTTGCAGTCGCAGACGCACTCAACGCGGAGATTCGAAATCTTGTGGCGCTTGGGGTCGACCTGGTGCAGATCGACGAGCCAGAGGTTCATTTCCGGCACAGCACCGTTGCCGACTTTGCAGTCGAAGCAATCGATCGGGCGTTACATGGCGTCACCTGTCGAACCGCTGTGCACATGTGCTACGGCTACTCGAAAAACATTGCCGAAAAGCGTTCAACGCCGGTGTTTGAGGCGGCCGTTGCCCTGCTTGCACAGTCGTCGGTCGATGCTCTTTGCCTGGAATACGAACAGCCTGCTCATCAACCTGACCTCTTGACACACGCAGGCGATAAGCAAGTCATTTTGGGTGTGCTGAACCTCGACACCGAGGCTGCAGTTGAGACGGTCGATCACATTGTCGAACGGGCTACTGCTGCTGTTGACGTGGTAGGTCCTCATCGGCTTGATCTTGCACCGGATTGCGGTATGTGGTTCTTGCCAAGACCACATGCTGCGGCCAAAATAGCCGCGATGGAGCAGGCGGCCGTCAGACTCAGATCGAAATTCTCCTGATTAAGCCGACTGGCCCGACCGGGCGATAGCTGCCGGGTCATCTCCGAGGTAGCTGCGAATCACGGCTTCGTTGTTCTGCACCTCGACAGGTGTGCCCGTCGCGATGATGGAACCGACCTCAAGTGCGATCAAACGGTCACAGATCGATACGAGCATGGGCATGTCGTGTTCGATCACGACAAAGGTGATGCCGTAGGTATCGCGAATTTGTTCGATCACTCGACCGAGCACCTCGGTCTCGGCTTGGGCGATGCCGGCCGAAGGCTCATCGAGAAGCAGTAGTTTCGGGCGCAGAGCAACGTTGGCCGCCAGCTCGACGATGCGCCGCGTGCCGGTTGATAGCGAGCCAACGGCTTGATTCGCGAGCCCGGTCAGCCCGAACAATTCGAGTGACTGGTCTGTTTCGCTCGGTGCAAGTGAGGTGATCTGACGTCTCGATGTTCCCGGCGTCAACGTGCGGTTGCTGTGGGCCATAAGCAGGATCTCGCGGGGCGACATGGTGGGGAACATCGATGCGTTTTGAAACGAGCGCACCAGGCCGTTGCGGCTGCGCGATTCTGGACTCAGGCGCGAAACGTCTGATTGGTCAAAAACAACCGAGCCAGAGTCGGGTTTCACGAAGCCGCTGACCAATTCGAACAAGGTGGTCTTGCCGGCACCGTTCGGCCCAATGAGGCCCAAGGTTTCGCCAGCGCGCACGTCAAAGGACACGTCGTTCACGGCGACAAGTTCACCGAACGACTTGGTGACGTTGGTGACCGACAGGAGAGGCGAAGACCTCACCTCGGGCTCATTAAGCACCGCCGTTTGGGGGGAGCGAGTAAGAGCGACGCCCGAAGACTCAGTTACTGTCAGCGCCGCCGCTCTTGCCGCAGCGGGGTCAACTCCGTGCCAACGAGCAATCTGATCCACGAGTTGATGGCGGGACGAAGCAAATAGGCCGGCGAGTCCTCTTGGCTGTTCGAGGATCAGGATCAGCCAGGCCGCGTTGACACCGGCGAGAGCAGAGAGTTCAAGGTCGAAAAACCCGGGGATCCCGATCAGATACAGCGCCCCGAGGAGGGGGCCCGCAAGCTGAGATAGTCCGCCAATCACAGCAATCGAAACGACGTTGATGCTGTCTGTGGGAGTGAACAGAGCCCGCGTGACGAAGCTGTTTGAAAACGCGATAGCGGCTCCGCCGACACCTGCAAGCAGACCTGCGAATGCGTACGCCTTGAACGTCGCGGCGCGAGGCGAGATTCGAAAGACCCGAGACGCAGCCTCATTGTCACGAACGGCGGTCAATGAGCGCCCAAATGCTGAAGCCCTGACCACGCTGGCGAGAGCGAGCACCACGAGGAACAAGACCAGAGCGATGAAGTAAAAGGCCCGTGCACTGTTGATCTCGTTGCCAACAAGCTTGATAGGACGCGATGATGTCCCATTGCCAAACGCCCAGTCCTGACGAAGTAGCCAACTGAACGTTGCCAGTGAAAAGGCCAAGGTGACAATGGCAAGACGAAGTCCTCGGAATCGCAGGGCTGGCACTGCCACCGCGACTGAAACGAGCACGCCTGCCGCAGCGCTGGCGGCGATACCAAGTAGCAGGCTTGAGGTCTCGGTTACGACTTGCAGGCCCGCGACTGCTCCAATAGCGGCCACTCCTACTTGGCCGAGTGATAGTTGGCCAGCAACTCCGGTGAGGAAGCTCACCGAGACTCCCACAATCGCGAGCGCAAGTACCGCTGACAGCACAAAGGCCGACTGATTACTGATCCACAGCGGCAAGGTGCCGGCGATGAGGGCCACAATGGCGCCGCCGACCCAATTGAGATTTCGAACAAGCCAAATTCTGCGAAGCTCATCGGGCAGAGGCGCTTCTCGGCCGAGGCTTCCCCAGTATTCGGTGTCTTCTCGCTGCTCCCGGACCTGCATCGTGACGCCAATCAGGATCACGACAAACACCGCGACTTCGAACCAACCAGTCGCATCGGGGTTCGAAGCAAAGAGCTGTTCGACAATGCCAAGCGCTACACCGGCCAAAAGCGCGATACCCACGTTCGCGAATCGTGCGAGTGCGGCGACTGCGAGACCGCGCAAGATGAAGTCTGGGCCGAGCGTGTCAGGAGTGACCGTGCTCTGGTTCGGCAGCAATAACACCGCTGAGAACGCGGCGATCGCGCCCGCTAGTGCCCACGAGAGCATGGCCATGTACCGAGGGTCAACGCCAGCGAGAGTCGCAGCATCAGGGTTATCAGCTGCACCTCTGATCGCCAGTCCGAATCTGGTGCGCTGCAAGAACAGCCACAAAAACCCTACGACGACGGGCGAGAGCATCATCAGCGCAGTGGCCGACGGTGACACATAGACAGTGAGGTCGAAATCAGGAAACAAGGGCGGCTGAGGGAAACTGCGCCCGCCGAGTCCGCCACCCGCGAACGAAAGGGCGAGCAACAGAAGTGCTTGTCCTGTGCCCAATGTGGCGACCATGGCAAGCACTCGCGGGGCGCCCTGTAACTTCTGCACGACCAACGATTCGAGACCCGCACTGAGAAGTGCGGCAACGATCAACGCACCAACGAACCCGAGCCAATACGGAACGCCGTAGCTGTTGACGACCACGGACATCATGGCGGCGGCGACAAGGCCTACGGCGCCGTGTGCGAAGTTGATGAAGCCAGATGACCGGTAGGCCAGCACCAGCCCGATCCCGAGCAGCGCGTAGCCAAGGCCAAAGATTGTGCCAAGAAGAATCAGCGGAAACGAAATGTCAAACCCGGCCATCAGACCACACCTTGCATCATCACGCCTCGAGGGCCTGGGCGAGGCCCTTGAGATAGGCCGATTCGAGGAGTTCGGGCCGTGCCCGAAGATCTGCCGCGGCGCCCTCGTACCCGATGCTGCCTTTTTCCATCACATATGCGTAATCGGCAACGGACAGCGCAATATTGACCGACTGCTCCACGATGACCACTGCTGCGCCGCGTTCTGCGATAGTGCGAACGACCGGAAGCAGGTCGGCAATGACTCGTGGCGCAAGCCCCAACGAGAACTCGTCGATCAGAAGAAGCCGCGGCGTGACGATGATTGCCTTGGCGAGGGCGAGCATCTGTTTCTCGCCGCCCGAAAGAGTCGCGGCCTGCTGTGATAGCCGTTCCGCTAGGCGAGGAAACAGCTCCAGGGCTTCCGCGATGCGGTCCTCGCGATGTTCCCGGTCGACGTCGTGGCAAAAGAGACGAAGATTTTCGGCGACCGTCATGGTGCCGATAACTGCCGCGCCGCCGACGATCTGATGCAGCCCCATGCCGACCCGCCAGGTGGGGCGTGTGCGAGTGATGTTGAGACCCGCATACACAACGCGACCACCAATTGTTGGTTCAAGCCCTGAGATGGTCCGAAGCAACGTCGTCTTGCCGGCCCCGTTGGTGCCGAGCAGCGCGACCACTTGATGCTCGTTGACGGTGAGATTGACATCGAACAGAACTTGGACGTCGCCGTACGCGACATCGAGGTGGCTGACCTGTAGCAGCGGCACCACGGCCCCGTCGAATCCGTCGACGCGACGGGGGACGGTCGTTGCCGAGCTGTCGATGGCTTGGCGGTCGGTCGCCTTGGCCGAGTCGGAGAAGCGCCGCACGTTCCAGCCAACGGCAACGAGCGGCAGGCCAAGAACCGCGATCTTCCATTGGTCTGAGCGGCCCGAGAGCGCCAGTTCCCGGATGGCGATACCGGCAACCCCTCCGAGACCGGCAGCTGCAACCTGCTGGGCCGCCACTGAGCGACGTAGCGAGGGTGCGATGCTGGCGAACACCGCCGAATCGAGCCCGATTCCTGCAAGCCCGAGGAGGGCGCCGGCGCCCGCCCAGCACACGATCAGGCCAATGTAGGTAAAGGAAAGTCCGCCGAGAAAGACGAAAACGCCTGCTCCGAAAAGTTGCAGGCCAATGGCGTCGCTGCGTTGGCTTCCGTCAAGGTTGGACAGCCGGTGATACCACGGACCAAACACGGCGATGAGCAAGGCTGCCGTTGGTGCGACGGCGAGAACCGCTGCAAGCTGACGTTCGCTGCGCTGCCATTCGCCGAGGAGAAGGTCGCGCGCTGGCGTTGCTCCCGCAACAATGATCATGCCCGCTCCAAATGCTGCGGCTCGGGCCCGTCGCACCCAAGGCACGTCGGTCAAGGCCGAAGTGGCCTGATCAACGGTGTCGTCGTCGTTGACGAGCGCATGCGGTAACAGGCCTGCCAACGCAATGCACATGATGGCGAAACTCAACCACAGCAACGTGCTGTGCCGGCTCGCGAAGAAGATCTGCAGCCCAAGCGGGAGCGCAGCACCAAAGGCGGCTCCAGCCCAGTACCACGACAACGACCGATGTCTGACCGAGGCGTCGGACAGTCCCGACAAGATCAAGCGATGTAACGTCACTGCTGGAGCGGAACCGATAGATACGAGGACTAATCCGATCGTGAAAATGGTCACCGAGACGGTCCATGCCGCAAGGGCGGCACCTACGGCTGACACGGCACCGCCGACGATGATTAAGGACGTAGCCGGAAGCTTTTGTCGCCCGGCCCGTCCAATCGACAGGCACGCAATCGCGAAGACGACACCAGCGAGGGCAAGTTCAGTACGAAGGGTTCCGACAACCTGCAGGTGGTCTGCAATCTGTGCGCGGTTGAACGCCACGGTCGCAAACACTGACGTCAGCGACGCAATGTGAAACGCGAACGGCCTGAGGACTGATGGGTGATTGGGCGAGTCGCTTCGATGCCCCCCGGCTTCAGCCATCAAAGTCGGTGATGTCGGTGCCGACGACCATGCACTGGCATGACTCGTCGAACGCAAATCGCAGATACTTGTCTCCGCCCGCATAGCGGCCTTGTTCGAACTCAACGCCGTACACCGACGCAGCGGCAAACGAATCGCCAAGGCCCCACACGGCTTCACCGATTCCTGCAGCGCTGACTTCGACAGCGCTGTCACCTGCAGCGACAAGCAGGTTCATCGCATCGCAGAAGATCAATCCGGTGCGAACCGACGCGCGGTCGCTTACGTCGAGACCTGCGTCGACGAAGATGTCGACGCAATCAGACTCGGGCCCAGCAGCAGGAAATGGGTATTGATCGTCGGCGACGTCGTAGCCGGGTAGGACGCTTATGCCAGCAGCACCCACCATCATCTCGGGGTAGTTGAACGTGTTGAAGTCGGGGGCGTCGTAGCTCGAAACTGCGAACTGTGCAGAGAAGTTCTGGGTCAAACTGGTGTCGATGAACCAGGACACGAGCCGCGAGCCGCCGATGGCTACGACGCGGTCAACCCCAACTTCCTTGAAGTTCACAATCGCCTGCAGCTGATCGTTGTTGAACGACGTTCCGTCAGTTGGATCGATCGTGTTGAACGATGCGACCTCAACACCCGCGTCGGTGAGGGCCGGAAGTAGCTGTTGTTCATAGACGCGTTCGCTGAGGTCTGAATCGATGGCGATGACACCCACAGTGCCGCCGTCGAACCAGCCACTCGAGACGAGGTCGGCACCAAGGCCAGCAACGAGATCGTCGTAGGTCGGCAGGAACGGTGACCAGTAGTACGGCGCCAGTTCATCGAATCCGACGTTGTCGACGGGGTAGAGGGTGGCGTCGAGCATGAGTGTTCGAGCGTTGGCGTAGCACGGGCGGGCATTTTCTTGTAACTGACCGGTCATGATGACTGCAAAGGCTTCGTCGTCTTGTGTGATGGCATTACACAGGGCTTCTTCGGCGACAGGGCCATCAGTGATGGCGTTGAACACGTGTACCTGCGCATCGAGGTTGCGACCGGCAATGCCGCCATTTGCATTGACATGGTCAACCAGTGCTTGCACTTGGGCCTCTCGGTCGCCCTCGTTGGGTACTTCCCAGCCAAAGGCCGCGGCGACTGCGCTCGTGTCGGTGATAATCACCGACACGGTGATCGACTCGTCGGTTACCCCTGGAGTGTCAGCTCCCGCTGGCACCAACGAGCCTGCGTCGCTAGACGAACCGAGACTGTCTTCAACGGCGGTTTCGCTGCCGCTGTCATCTGCGGTCGCGGCGGTTGTGCCGGTCGACGGTTCTTCGGTTGCGGAACTGGTCGAGTCGTTCGCGGCCTGTGAGCACGCCGCAATCATGGACAGCGCGGCCACCAAGGCGACAAGGTGCCTGAATCTGCCTCGGATTCGAGGCTTGACGGACTCTGAGTGTGATGTGGGTTGGGTCGAGTTCAACATGAGATCTCTCAGGCCTGGCGTTGGGCAGAAACAGTAGTTGGTTTGGTCGTCGGTGTAGCTGAACTCGAAGCAGCGGCACGCACGGCTGCTTGGTAGCTGGCTCGGCGGTCTCCGAGGCGGTCGTTGACGATGTATGCAACGACCGCGAGTACCACCACGACCACCAACGTCTGGGTGATACGGCCGAGCTTAAGCCAGCCCACCCCGATCGAATGCAGCAACGCATCGTTGAATCCACACAGATACAAGGCGGTTCCGGCAACGGGGGGGAACCACTCGCGCGAGATCATTCTGTTCATGGTGCCGCAGTCCCGAACTGAGCGCCTTCTTGGCCAGCGATCAGGTACGACGCTGCTTCGAGTCGACCTCGTTCTGCGGGAAAGCCTTGCACAAGGCTCATCGAGAGGTCACGCATGGCTCGTGAAATCGGTCCGTCCATGCCGGTGTTTGATGTGCCACATGCTTTCATGGCCTGTACGGCCACGGCAAAACAGTTGTCTGCGATCTCACCTTTTGCGATGCGCCAATTGGCGATGACATCGCTCTTGTCGAGGATCTCTGGTTGCGCTGATTCGAGCGCGATCTGTCGTCGCGCCCATAAGTACGCCGTGTCGAGGTGCGCTCGCATCTTGCCAACAAGTTGTTGGTGAGACGGGCTGGTGCCAATTGGCTCGTTGGTGCCGTGGTAGGTCGTCGTGGTCAGGAAGTCAATGGCGAAGTCATAGACCGCTTGCGCAGCGCCGAGGTAAACCGACGAAAGAGCAACCTGGTTGCCGACGAAACTTCCTCGACTCACCTGAGTCATCTTGACGAACGATTCGGCGACGGCGAGCGAATCGTCGTCGGGCACGAACACATCGGTGAGGACGATGCCGTGCGTGGCGGTCGCACGCATGCCAACGGCATCCCACTTTGTGCGCTCCGATACGCCGGGGGCGGTGCGGGGAATAAGAAACACGGCAAGATGGTCAGCAGTGGCGCCGGTGTCGAGTTTCGCGGTGACGAGGTAGTCATCGGCGACCCCCGTGGCGCAGCCGAACGATTTGACGCCGTTGATGACCCAGCCGCCGTCGGCGCGGGTGGCCTCGGTCGCGATGGTGATCGCTGCGCCCTTTGTTCGAACTGATTCGCTGGCGAAGTTGGCAACCCATCGGCCTTCGGCGCCCATTCGGTTCAGGACCTTTTCGCCGAAGGCCCGAACGGTCGGGATCTCGTCGTCGCTATAGAGACCGGCGTCGATTCCTGCTAGAGGAAGCAGGCCACGTGACGAACCACTGCATTGAAAGAAGTAGGCGAGCGAAGTCGAGGCGCACGCCGTTGCCATGGCAAAGGTCGCTGCCGCGAGGTCGCGCAAGCCGCCGCCAAGTCCACCGAATTCCACCGGCACAGTCAGGCCGAGTAATCCGGCTTTAGAGATCGTGGCGACATGTTCGGGTGGAAACGTGCCAGACCGGTCTGCTTCGCTCGCTCGGTCCGCCAGGGCAGGCAGAACCGAATCAACTCGCAGAGCGCGCCCTCGCTCGTCGTCGTTCATGTCTTCGATCAGTAGTTCGCCTACGGCTCGGCCCTTCATGTCAGTGTTCTTCAAGGAGTCTCCCAAAACCGGTGATCGATTCGTCGATCGCGTTGGCGCGAAGCGCATGCCACAAGGTGGCGGTGTTGATTGCAATGACTGGTTTGCCAAGTTCTTGTTCGAGGCGAGCAGCCTGTCGCACAAATGACAGGTTCGTGCCAACTTGCACAAGAGCCTCGACATCGGAAGCATCGATTTGATCGATGATGTCGTCGAGTTGCTGTTCTGGAACCTCGGCGATCGAGGTGGCAGTGGGGCACCGCAGACCTGTAGCGGTGGCCACAGAGAAGCCAGCTTCGATAAAGAAGGTGGTGACTTGCCGATCGGCAATCGGTTGGTACGGGCTGAAGAATGCGATGCGTTCGGCGCCAAAGGCTCGCAACGCGGCTTCGCATGCGCTGGCGCCGGTTGACACGTCGAGTCCGCTTTGGTCGCGTACCCGTTTGGTGAACGCCTGATTGCCGGCGACGCCGCCCCAGAACGTTTCTGCGCTCATGCCCATGACCATGTAGGTCGGCTTGCAGGTGACGACATCGCGAATAGCGGTCGTGATGGATTGCCTGATCTCTTGCAGCAGGTGTTCGAACGCGTCGTCGCTGTCGAGACTTGGGTTTTCGATGTACATGCGACCGGTATGGAAGGTCACGTCTTGCGGCCGGATCATCGCGAAGTCGTGCTCGACGACTGTGTTGGTTGAAGGCGCAATGACGCCGAACCGTGCGCGACGTCCCACGGTGGATTCACCCATCAACTGTGCCTCCCGTTCCGCTCAGCGGAACGGCGTTCGCGAAACGCATATTGTGCAACGTAGAACCCACCTGCAACCGTCGTCAAGGCGAGCTGGCGCGAAATGCGAAAACAACCAGGCACAGATCGATGACGCGACCCAACCCAGGGGCCACACCTGCATCGAAAAACCCGGCGAAAACGTGTCGTTGTAGGCTCAATTCGGGTTCTCGGTCGAACAAAACGCAAACGATTCCGGCTCCTCGATGTGAGCCGGAATCGTTCAAGGTGCGATTGTCAGAACCAGGTTGCGCGAGCGCATTGACGGTCGGTTTTGTCAGTTAGACCCACGTCGGCGGGTTGCTGCGAATGCTCCGCCAGCAGCTACGACGGCTCCGACGATCACGACCGGAAGGACCCATCCAGAACCGCCGCCGTCAGAATCGGAGCTGGCGTCGGAGCCAGCGGCTGCGTCTGTCGTACCATCATCTTCAGTTGCAACCGGCTCGGCGGCGGCTTCGTCTGCTGCTGCTTGTTCGGCGGCGGCTTCGTCTGCTGCTGCGTCGGCAAACGTCACTTCGAGGCCGACGCCATTTGCCGATGGGCCAATGCCGTCACTGACCACCACGAAGCAGGGGTTCGCTGGGTCGCAACGTCCTTCGACAACGTTGACGACATAGTCGACTGTACCGACCCCGTCGTCGCCGACTTCGGCAGTGAACTGGCCGAAGTTGCTAAGTTCGCAGTCGGTTGGGCCCGCTGCCGGGAAAATGAAGCACTGCACCACAGTCAGCGTCGAACCGGGGGCGTAGCCGATTCCGGTCACGGTCACCGTTTCGTCCTGAACCAAACCGTCGGATTTGGAAATTTCAGCGGTCTCGCCGTTGTGAGCGACCGCATGGTCGGCACCCGCGGAATTGGCACAGAGTCCAATCGATGCCACGACCAAGCCAAGCAAAAGAAACGTACGACGAATCATCAGGAATCCCCTTTTCTCCTGCACCTTGAGAAACTCGAAGGTGCGACGAGCCGACATTAGGGCGAAACGGCGTTCCGGTCAACGGAACAGTGTCCCGAACGAGC
>CALKPY010000106.1 GCA_937991435.1 uncultured Acidimicrobiales bacterium | reverse complement strand
ATCCAGGCTTGCGCTTTCATGTCGCTCTTGCGCACGAATGGGCCGGCTTCCATCGACGTGTGCATCTCGTCGCCGGTGCGATCAAGGAAGCCGGTGTTGATAAACACCACTCGGTTGGCAACGGCTCTGATGCACTCGGCGAGGTTGATGGTCGTGCGGCGTTCTTCGTCCATCAGGCCGACCTTGATGGTGTTTTCCGCGAGCCCGAGCAGTTGTTCGACCCGCCCAAACAGTTCATTGGTAAAGGCAGCTTCGTCGGGACCGTGCATCTTGGGCTTGACGATGTAAACCGAACCGGTGCGCGAGTTGCGATCGCCGTCGGTTTTGTCAAGATCATGCTTGGCGCACAGCGTGGTCATGATGGCATCGACGATTCCCTCGGGGACCTCGTTGCCGTCGGCGTCGAGCACCGCGGGCGTGGTCATTAGGTGACCAACGTTGCGCACGAGCATGGTCGAGCGGCCCGGCAGGGTGAAGCTGCCGCCGCCGGGTTGAGCGAACAGGGGGTCTGCGCTGAGTCGCCGCGTAAAGGTGGTGTCGCCTTTCGTGACCTCTTCGGTGAGGTCGCCTTTCATTAGGCCCAGCCAGTTGCGATAGGCGGTGGCCTTGTCTTCGGCGTCGACGGCAGCAACCGAGTCTTCACAGTCCATGATTGCGGTGACCGCTGATTCGATCACGATGTCTTTGACGTCGGCTCGATCTGTGGCCCCAATGCGGTGTTCGGGATCAATCTGGATCTCGATGTGCAGGCCATTGTTCTGCAGCAGCACCGATGCGGGGCCGCTCGGATCACCCTGCCAACCAACGAGTTGTGACGGGTCGGCGAGCGCAGGAACCAGCTGTCCATCTTCGATCGCATACGCGTCGGTGTCGGCGTGGCATCCGGCGGCCAGCGGAGCTGCCTTGTCGAGAAAGTCTCTTCCCCACGCGATCACCCGGGCGCCGCGCTCGTCGTCAAACGGGCCGGCAGGCGCAAGGTCACCCATGGCGTCGGTGCCGTAAAGAGCGTCGTAGAGCGAACCCCAGCGAGCGTTGGCGGCATTAATGGCGTAGCGGGCGTTCATGATCGGCACCACGAGCTGCGGGCCGGCAATCGTCGCTATTTCAGGGTCGACATTGGCGGTGTCAACGGCAAAGTCGGGGCCCGACGGAAGCAGATAACCGAGCTCTTCGAGGAACACCCGATACGCGGCGGCGTCGTGAGGTTGGCCAACACGCTCTTTGTGCCAGGCGTCGATCGCTGCCTGCATGGTTTCGCGCACTTCGAGCAGGTCTCGGTTGCGGGGACTTAGTTCGGCGACGATCGCCGCGAATCCTTGCCAAAAGGCGGCCGGGTCCACGCCTGATCCGGGCAACGCCTCGTTGACGATGAAGGACTCGAGCTCGTTGCCGAACTGCAATCCTTCGTGTTGGGTGTACTGATCTGCCATGGCGGCGAGCCTAATCGGCAACGGGTTGTCGAACTGTGCCGACCGCGGCGAAGTACGCCCGAACTTTGGCCATCGCCAAGTTGGGCACGATTCCAGCGCTCGACTCGGCGAATCGGTTGCCGCGAACCGGTGTGTGGACGTTCAGCTGGTGAGCGAGTGCCGCTGGAAGAACTCCCACGACACCTCGGTGGCGTCGATCTCTGAGGTCGTGATGCCGAGCCCAAAGGCTTCGCTCACCGCCATCGACAGTGACGACCCGGGCCAGGTATGGCCCGCTCCGGCAATCTCGTAGAACGTGTACTCGCCGGTGCCGTCGCAGCCTTGGTAGACCTGCGCGGTCACGTTGTCAGAGAACTGTTCGATGGTCGGCTCGATCGAGCAACCGGCTGCGTCTGCGAATTCGGCAAACTCTTCGGGGATCACCAGTTCGAACAACGGCACGGTGATACCTGGAGCGAGGCTCGAGGTGCCGCTTCCGTCATAGGGCACCACGTCGTCTTCGGTTCCGTGGAAGCCGATCATCGGCACCGCACGCTCCGGCGAACAATCATCGGCACGCGTCAACGCAGCAATGGTCGCTACGGCGGCGATGCGGTCGCTCATCTCACAGGCGAGCACGGAGCTGAAGTAACCGCCGTTGGACATGCCCGTTGAATACACCCGGTCTTGGTCGATGCACAGCGATGCAATGACCTCGTCAAGAATTTCACTCGCCAGTAGCAGGTCGCTGCGTGTTGGGTCCTGGTCTTCGGTCAGCTCCCACGAGTTGCGGTCTTCACCTGGGCCAGGAATACCGGTTGGGGCGACAACAATAAAGCCCTCGTTGTCGGCGAGCGCCGGGTACTCGGTAAAGGTCAGCTGTTCGGGGCCGTTCGAGCCCAGGCCATGCCAGTTGAGAACTAGCGGTGTCGCCACGTCGGGGTCATAGCCAGTCGGAACGACGAGCGCATACTCGCGATCGCGACCCTCGGACAGCATTGACACGGTCGTGGTGCCGGGGCTAGCCGCTGCCCCGCAGCCGGCCGACGCACTCGTTCCGTCGAGCGCAGCTGCTTCGGCCGTTTCTACTGGTTCCGGTTCGGGAGTCGGCTCGGCAGCATCGGTGGGCGCAGGTTCAAGCGACGGTTCGGCCTCAGTTGGTTCCGCAGACTCGGCTTGCACCTGCTGAACCTGCGCCTGCTCGGCGACGACCGCGCCTTGCGACGAAGATGTGCTGTCTGCGTCGTCGCTTCCGCACGCCGCTGCAAACAGGGCAAGACACGACAGGCCGGCAAGAAGTTTCAGGCGCATGCGCAAACCGTACTTGCTGGGTTTAGGCCGTACGTCCGTAAAAGGTGGACAAAGCCGACTCAGATAGAGCGACTCCGGGCTGATCGTTGTAGGCAAACACGACAAGCATGCGTGTTGTGTCGCCTTGGGTGGGCAGTTCCGCTGCTTCTCCGGCGACGCTAGAAGTCAGCGGGAGTAGTCAGAATCGCACCATCGAGGTTCAGCTCGAACGAGCGAGCGGCGAGATCTAGTCGGGCGTCAAGGACTTGTTTGGGGCTGGACCACCGCAGTGCGAGCTCATGGGATTCGCAGTCGAGTAACTCGAACTCCCCATCGAACAACTCGTGCAGCGAACTGCGCCAGCGAAGTAACCCAAGCATGTCTTTGACGACATCTCGACCTAGTGCATCAGCTAGATCGGCTCGTTCGAAATAGGGGCGATTGATGTCGCGTCCGACTCCCGTCTGGCTGAGCAGTTCCATCTGGTTCGGCGCCGCCAGCAGGCCGGCGTAATACACCTGAGGAATGCCGGGACACAACACCTGAATCAAGCGCGCTAAGAAGTGCGCTTCCTCGTCGGACCCCACAGCCTCGTAGAAGGTCGAGTTGATCTGGTACAGATCGAGGTTGGATGCAGCTGCGCCGGTTGCTTCGCGAGACCGGCCATCTGTCGCGGCATGTATGGCCTCGACAAGCTGGTCGAGTTCGCTGGGCTCGAGCAGTCCAGCGATCTCGCCTTCAGGCGCGACGTCGACGATGCCGATGCCGTCGTGGGTGTCGAGAACGGTCACACAGTTCTGGGGCGCAATCGCTAACCATCGACGTAACGGTCGGGCATCGCCAACGAGCAGCCCGTGCAACACGAGCGGCGGTAGAGCAAAGTCGTAAACCCGATCGACGCGGCTCGCTATCTCGATCTGTTGGCGATAGTGCGAATGGATCTCGACCAGCACGCCCATCGAGCGCTCACGACAAGCGTCGGTGATTCGTTCGATGAACTCGAATGTCTCAGGGATCATGAAGCTCGATGTACCGGGCTTCTTTATTGCATAACCAACGGCATCGAGTCGCACCAGGTCGACGCCGCCCTCGGCCAATCGATCCAACACACTGATCAGATATCCCCAGCCAGCATGGGTCTCGACGTTGATGTCGACCTGTTTGCTGGTGAACGTGGTCCAGACCTGTCGTTCCGCGCCTGCGATTTCATACGTGGTGAATGGCGACGTGGGGCAGGGTCGATACAGCCGGGCGAGGTCATCGTCACTCGCCCCATCACGAAAGACGCTGTCGAGCGTGAGGAACATGCCGTCGTACGCGGACTCGCTCCCGTGCTCCTGCCAGTCACGGAATTGGGGAGAGTCCGATGAGACATGGTTGACGATCAGGTCGGCAACGATCGCGAAGTCGGCACCGATGTGCGCAACGTCGGCCCAATCACCGAGCCGAGCGTCGACCTCGGTGTGGTCAGACGGATCAAAACCGGCATCGGCCCCATCGATCGGCGTGAAGAACGGCAAGAGATGAACCCCACCGAAAGCGTCCGCGAACTCGCTACGCAAGACGCCATCGAGACCCACTAGGTCTGTGGCTAGCCGGTCAACATAGGTAATGAGTTGAGGCTGGTTTCGCAACATGACCGAGATTATGCCGGATACGGCTGCCGAGGTCTGCAGAACTGGTCTGATCTTGCGACGACGCGACCGTCGCTAAGCTCTATCAACAGCACGAACCTCAGGAAGCACGCCAGTAGATCATTTGCCCGTGTGCGTGTCAAACCTCGGCCGCAGTCACCGAGATTCCCGGGTGGTACGGCGCCGCCAAGCGTTCGATGTCGCCGACGTCGCTGGTCAAAATAGTGCCACCCCCGTGAACGACCGCCACGGCCACACAGTGAGCGTCGACCATGTCGCTCGAATCGGCACCCGAAGCGCTCAGAACCCCGCCCACGTAGTTCGCTAGCGCTCGGTCGGTATCGATGACCTCGACGATCAGTTCTCGCCGATCGAGCACCGAATTCACCGCCGCCAATCGTGACCGGCTCCGGTACTGCTCAGCCAACACCACTGCCGGGACCATTGGGCCTCGCCCGTTGCGGGCGGCAGCCTTGACGGCTGCCATGACTCGGCGTGATGCCGGTTCGGGTCGGGCGAACAACGAGAGTGCCTCGGAATCCAGAATGAGGGGTCTCACGCGAATATCTGCTCCCATTCCTCGACCTCGTCCTCAGGGATCAATCCAAACTCCGCCTCATATTCCGCGACGAGTTCGAATATCTGTGCCTGGCGCCGTTCCCACTCGAGACCCTGTTTTATGAACTCGTTAACCTGTGCAGACACCGAGCCCTCTCGACTCTCCAGCTCGCTCAAAACGGTCGCGTCCAGCGTGACGGTCTTACGAACCTTGTTCACCGCTTGACTCTTCTCGAGAACCTTGCCACCACGCGAGTGGCTTGTAGTTCGAGCACCACTCGTCCCAGTGCCCTTGTTGACAAATCGACCGCTAACAGCGGCCT
>CALKPY010000105.1 GCA_937991435.1 uncultured Acidimicrobiales bacterium | reverse complement strand
ACCATCTATCTCGCCTTTACCGCTGGCTACAGCCCCGGAACTGGCGCTGATCTGCTGCGCATCGACATCGCTGGCGAAGCAGTAAGGCTGGTAGAGCTGTTGCACCAGGTCGCTCCCGACGCTTCGCAGATCAAGGCTCTTTGGGCACTGGTCACATTGCAGCATGCTCGCCGAGACGCCAGAGCGGTCGACGGCCGTCTCGTCACACTCGCCAACCAGGATCGGTCTCGTTGGCATCACGAAGAAACCCGCACCGCGCTGGACCTTCTGGCCACATTGGGTCCGGGGAAGCGGCTATTACGAAGAGCTGCGACTACAAGCATTCGCTGCGGCGGAACACGCTCGAAGCCCCAGTGCCGAGGCCACCGATTGGCACGCCATCGCCGGGATCTACTCGCGGCTCGAATTGTTGACCCGCTCACCCGTGGTCCGGCTGAACAGGGCGGTGGCCGTGGCCGAGGCAACGTCAGCCGAGCTCGTCGAGGCCGTCGAGCAGCTCCAATCCGTGCTCTTGCCCGCCAGCCATCGTCTCGCCGCGATTCGAGCAGAGCTCTATCACCGGTGCGGTGACAAGGTCGCGGCTCGCAATCACTTCGAAGTGGCACGCGACCGGTGCGCGAACGACGCCGAACGGGCGTTCCTCAGTCAACAAATCGCGGCCCTCGACTAAATCTGCTGTTCAGCACACGCTACGACTAGCGACAATCTCTCCAGATCCGCGTGCGATCAGCTGCACCGGAACCACGTGGCGGCGCACCGCCTGATTGCTTCCGGAGATGCGATCAAACAACATCGCAGCCGCGGTTCGGCCAAGCAAGGCCGCATCTTGAGGAACAGTCGTAATCCCCGGCTCGACGATGTCAGCGACGTCAAGCGAGTCAAACGCAACAAGCGCTACTTCGTGTTGCAACCCCAACTCGTGTAGCGCTCGCAGCGCCCCGATCGCGGCCTGGTTCTGTGCGGCGAAGATCGCCGATGGGGCGGCCCCTCGGTTAGCAAACAGTTCGCGAACGCCTGCAGCCGCTTGGTCGACCGAGGCTAGGTCTGACCGGTGCACCGAGGTTGCGCCTTTACAGTCGTTCATCACGCTGTCGAATCCCAAACGCCGCAAACGCACCGAGTCGACGTCGCCTTTTGATCCGATGAAGGCAATTTTTCGGTGTCCGTGGTCGAGTAGATGCGACGTGGCCAGCACAGCCCCGGCTCGATGGTCGCTCAGCACGACGTCGGCCATGACACCTGGGTCGCGGTCGACAAACACGATTGGCAACCCGCGAGCCAGCTCGCGTTGCAGCGCTGGACCTGGTGGCTCGGCACAGGGAATTACCACAAGGCCATCGACCTGGCGCTCGGTGAACGCATCGATCAATGCGTCTTGGCGCAACGAATCCTCGCTTGCAGAACCACTCAGCAGCAATACGTCATGTTCGCTTGCCGCCATTTCAAAGGAAGCATGGACCGCCGCAGCAAAGGGGTTCGCGATGTCTGCGTGTACAACGCCAATCGTGCCTCCCCGCTTGTCGCTGTGACGCAACCTTCGGGCATTGTGATTGCGTCGATAGCCAAGTTGTTCGACTGCAGCGTCAACTCGCTCGCTTAGTTCGCTCGAAACGCCAGATTCCCCGTTCACTACTCGGGAAACGGTCTTGAAGCTGACATCGGCCGCGGCAGCAACGTCTTTGAGCGTCGGTCGCCGGGATTGCACGCCCCGTTTGTAGGTCCACTTGACAACGTTGTCAAGTCGCCATAGGTTGAGCTTCAAGATGACAACGTTGTCATCTCTGCGATTCAACCTGTGCCGCTCTCACACGAGCAACCGGAGTCTGCGGTGCAATGCCCGAAGAGGAACGTCGATGCATATCGGAGCTGTCGAAGCCGGAGGAACAAAGTTCCGAGCAGCGATTTTTGACCCAGACCTCAACATGTTGTCGGAAGCTCGTGTCGACACAGCAGCGCCCGACGAAACGCTCCACGCCGTCACTTCGTTCTTCACCAAATCCAAGTTCGATATCGCTGCGTTGGGCATCGCCTCGTTCGGTCCGCTCATACTCGATCCCGAATCGCCGAGCTACGGCACATTCGCCCCCACCCCGAAACCCGGCTGGTCCGGCATTCCTATCCTGCAACGGCTCCAGCAGGCGCTTCGTGTGCCGACGGCTATTCAGACTGATGTCGAGGCCGCAGCGCTCGCCGAACAGCAGAGTGGCGCTGGCGTCGGAGCGCGATCCGTCGCGTATGTAACAGTCGGTACCGGTGTCGGTATTGGGCTGGCGATTGACGGTCAGATCTTCCGTGGTCGAGATCACCTCGAACTCGGACATATGCCCGTGCAGCGCCACTCCAATGATGACTTCGCCGGGGTCTGCCCGTTTCACGGTGATTGTCTTGAGGGATTGGCGTCTGGCCCAGCACTCAACAAGCGCTGGGGCGAGCGGCCCTCGGCCCTCGACGGCCGAGACGATGTCTGGTCGATCGAAGCCGACTACCTCGCCCAACTCGCTTGTGTACTCACATGGGCGTTCTCCCCAGACCGCATCCTCATCAGCGGCGGGGTCGGCGCACGAGAACACTTCGCCCCGCGGGTCCAACAAGCCACCATCGAACGTCTTGCCGGGTATTCGGTGAGCCACGCCACCAACGCAAACCTCGTGGCGACGGCAGCACTTGGCAATGACGCCGGACTCATCGGCGCTGGGCTACTCGGCGCTTCGCTTCTCTGAAACCCCTCTCTCTCCCTGAAGGAAAACCATGACGACTCGACTTGCAATCAACGGCTTCGGCCGAATCGGCCGCAACGTAGTCCGCGCTCTGCTTGAGCGGCAAGCGCTCAACAACGGAACCGACGCGGCCATTGAGGTTGTTGCGGTCAACGACCTCGGCGACCCAGAAATGCTGGCGCATCTTCTGCGATTCGACACGGTCCACGGAGCGCTCCAACAAAACGTCGAACTCGCTGACGGTGCGCTTGTGCTCGGCAATCAGCGCATCGCCATGTTGAATGAACGCGAACCCGGCGCTCTTCCATGGTCTGACCTTGGTGTCGACGTCGTCATTGAATCAACCGGGCGATTCACAAGTCGCGCCGATGCTGGCGCACACATCGAGGCTGGCGCCAAGCGAGTAGCGATCTCCGCCCCGTCTGGCGACAGCGACGCGACCTTTGTCATCGGTGTCAACGATCACCTCTTCGACCCAGCCGAGCACACAATCGTGTCCAACGCATCGTGCACCACCAACTGCCTGGCGCCGATGGTCAAGGTACTCGACGACTCCTTCGGTGTCGAAAGCGCCATGATGACGACCGTGCACGCCTATACGGGCGACCAGTCAATCGTCGACGGCCCGCACAAAGATTTCCGCCGGGCGCGGTCAGCCGCCGCAAACGTGATCCCAACGAGCACGGGCGCCGCCAAAGCCATTGGCCTCGTGCTACCTCACTTGGCCGGCAAGCTCGACGGCATGGCCATGCGGGTACCAATTCCCAATGGATCCATCACCGACCTTGTCGCAACACTTCGCACCGAAACCACAGCCCAACAAATCAACGACGCGTTCGCTGCGGCCGCCGAATCGGGGCCGCTCTCCAAGGTGCTCAGCTACAGCGATGCGCCGCTTGTTTCGAGCGACATCGTTGGCAGTCCCGCCTCATGCACGTTCGACGCCGGGTTGACCATGACCATGGGCGCTTCAGCCAAGATCGCCGGTTGGTATGACAACGAGTGGGGCTATTCGAGCCGCCTAATCGACCTTGTTGCGCTGATGAGCCAGCCTTCAACCAGCGCGGCCTGAGTACTAGCGATGCGTCTCGGAGTACTCACCGGCGGCGGCGATTGTCCCGGCCTCAATGCAGTGATACGCGCCGTTGTCCGACGCGAGGTCAAAGACTTCGGCGGCGAAGTTTTCGGTTTCTACGATGGGTGGCGTGGGGTTGTCGAGAACCGCGGCGAATGGCTGTCGGTGCTGCGCCTGCGCGGCACGCTTCCTCGTGGCGGAACGATTCTTGGTACGTCGCGAGACAATCCCTACATGCATGACGACGGTCCTGCGCAAGCCAAGGCCGCCATCGCCGATCGGGGGCTCGACGCTTTGATCGTCATTGGCGGCGACGGCACCTTGTCGTGCGCCGATCGCATCAGTGACGACGGCATCGCAAAGGTCATCGGCGTGCCAAAGACAATCGACAATGACATCGCCGGAACCGAACGCACATTCGGGTTTGACACCGCTGTGTCCATTGCGACCGAGGCTATCGACCGGCTTCACACCACTGCAGAGTCACATGACCGCATCATGGTGGTCGAGGTCATGGGCCGTCACGTCGGCCACATCGCTGCCTGGGCTGGGCTCGCTGGCGGCGCAACCATGACACTCATACCCGAGGAACCATTCGACATCGCCGAGGTGTGCGATGCCTTGACGAGCCGACATCGGTCCGGCAAGTTCGCCTCGATTGTTGTCGTTGCTGAGGGAGCCACCCCCGCTCCGGGAACCATCGACATGCCGGAACCGCAATTCGATCAGTACGGCCACCAGAAGCTCGGCGGCATCGCCCACGTGGTCGCGGGCGAGATCGGCGTACGCACCGGCTACGAAACACGAGTCACGATTCTCGGCCACACGCAGCGCGGCGGCACGCCGACCGCATTTGACCGGGTCTTGTGTTCACGATTCGGCGTAGCAGCCGTTGATCTCGCTCACGATAAAAAATTCGGCCACATGGTCGCCCTCCGTGCTGGCGAAATCGAAGCGGTTGACTTACAAGATGCCATTGGCAAGCCAAAGTACGTCAGCCCCACGCTCTGGAATACCGCGCAGGTCTTCTTCCCTTAAGCCTGAGAGCGGCCACGCGCTGTCGCTGCGGTCGCTGCTGACTGTTCCGCTTACCGGTTCCTGCGCGAGACTTGCGACCATGTTCCGAATCGAACGGCGCGCTCGATGAGCGAGATTGGCGAACTGGTCGGCGTCGGCCGCACTTCGATGGTCTACGCCTATGGCGTTGGCTCCGTCATAAAGGTGCCTAAGCCGGGCGTACCCGACGAATGGGTCCGAGCCGAAGCAACGATCACCAAAACAATTCACGGGCGGCATTTAGCAGCCCCAAGGGTGCACGACGTTGCCAGTATCGACGGCCGACCAGCGATTGTGTTCGAACGCATCGATGGGATCTCGATGTGGCAAACAATGCACGACGACCCAGCGTCGATTCACTCCTTGGCCGACGAACTCGCGTCGATTCAGCAAACAATCGCTTCCTCCGGCCCACCTGATGATCTGCCCGATCTGGTTTCGCGGGTTGAACGCAAGCTCGGGCAGGCGTCGCGTCTGACTGCCGAGGAGCGCTCAGAAGCCGCTGATCGGCTGCACCGGCTTCCTCGCGGGGCTGCCCTTCTCCATGGAGACCTACACCCGGGTAATGTGCTGCTCTCGCCGAACGGGCCGATCGTGATCGATTGGTTTGATGCGTGCATCGGGCATCCGGTAGCTGATGTTGTTCGCACGTCACTACTTCTTCGCCCAAGCCCTGGCACGCCCCGCCATGACCATCTACCTGGAGCAACGCGCTCCATGCTTGAGAGCGCCCATCAGAAGTTCATACAAGCAAGGGCAACGTCGATGCCTCGCATCGATGACACCGCAGAACACTGGCAGGCGGTTCTCGCTGCTGGTCGCCTCGCCGAAGGCGACCATGTCGACCATGACGCACTTGAACAGCTCTGGGAACAGCGCACGCCTATTCGAACCGACCAACCGCGGGTGCGCTAGACCGTGGCGCTAGACCGTGACGGCCGCCACGAGCTCAAGCTGACGAGCGATACCAGCGGCGGCTGCCATGATCTGGTTGCCCGATGCCGGTTCGGGCGCCGTCACGCAAGCACCAGCTTCTTCTGCGATTAGCCACCCGGCCGCATAGTCATACGGCTTGAGATCACGCTCGAAAAACCCGTCGAGGCGCCCACCTCCGACCCAACATAAGTTCAGCGCTGCCGAACCCATGCAGCGAATATCTCGACATGCAGGCAGCAAGCGAGTGAGCACGTGGGCCTGCTCAGATCGAGTGGCGGCGTCATAGGCGAACCCTGTGCCAATCAGCGCTTGAGAGAGGTCGTTGGTGTCGTTCGCTGCGATCGGTTCTCCGTTCAAACGCGCCCCGCCTGACCGGCGCGCCGAATAGGTGTCACCACGCACGATGTCAACGACGGCCCCGGCAACGATCTCGTTGTTCACCGTCGCCGCGATACTCACCGACACGACTGGCAAGTCGTACAAGAAATTGACCGTGCCATCGATCGGGTCAACAATCCAGCCGACCTCATTGTGTCCGACTTCGTCGTCGAACTCCTCACCCACAATCGCTGAACCGGGGCACCTCGACAGGAGCTCGCTGCGAATCAGTACCTCGCTCTCTCGATCAGTTGCCGTGACGACATCGGTAGGTGTTGATTTTGTGGCAGCTGCCGAAGCCTTCCCGACGCTGCGCCGTACCCAGTCGGCCGCAACATTCGCGACCTCGACAGCGACGAACTCGAGATGCTGTGCCGCGGGAAGTGTGTCGCCGAGCGACGAGATCACGTGCGCACAACCGTGGTGCCGAGAAGCTCGATTCGTTCCGCTGTCTCGGCATCGGTCTCTTCGTTGGTGATCAACATGTCGATGTCGGACCACCGTGCGAATTGCACGAATTGGTCTTGACCAAATTTTGAGTGGTCGATGAGCGCAACAACTCGCCGCGCTGCTTGAATCATGGCTCGCTTGAGGAGCGACTCTTCGCGATAGGGCGTCGTCAACCCACCGTCAGCTGTTGCCGCGTCGCTGCTGATGAAGAGTGCGTCGACATGCAAGAGTTGGACTGCCGAAATGGCCTGGGCATCGACCATCGCCAAGGTGTTATTTCTCACCTTGCCACCGATCACGATTACCTCGACCCCGTCGCGATCTGCCAAGGCCTGGGCTGTCGGCAACGAGTTAGTCACCACGCGCAGGCGCTGGTCGTGTGGTATCGCGTCAGCAAATCGGCTGAGCGTGCTGCCGGAATCGATAATGCACGTTCCTCGATCGGGAAGTTCTTCAATCGCTCGGGCTGCCATGCGGCGCTTTTCGCCATCGTGTTGGTCGTTACGCACCGACACGAGCGGTTCGAAGTTGGTTGTTTCCCAAGCCACAGCGCCGCCGTGTACCCGACGGACCATTCGCTGATCTTGCAACTCAGACAGGTCGCGACGAATTGTCTCTGTCGTCACACCGAATCGGGTCGAGAGGTCGGCGACTTCGACGCGACCATGATTTACCGCCAGAACAAGGATCTGCCGTTGGCGTTCCGTCTGGAACAGTGCTGGGGTTTGTTCAATCACTGGTCCACACAATCATCGAATGTCATGAGCGAGGGGCTACTAGGTTCGCTGCGGCACGGGCCGGGCCCGAGTGTCGCCCTAACGCAGTTGACCAATCGCAGACGATACCCCACCGTCGCGAAGCGAACCGACGGCTCGAGTGAAGGCCGCTACAAATCGTGGCGAGTCAGCGAGATCACCGAACACCTCGCGGTACGACAGGAAGTGGGCGGGGTCATCGGTCGACTGCACAGCGTACGCAGTGACAACATCGAGCACCGGGTCGCTTGCGGCGATGAGATCTGAGCCGTGGGAAGCTGCGCTACGCAGGTACTCGCACCAGCCAGCGACAGCAAGTGCACTGTGGTCTAGCGGGCCATCGACGGCGAGTTGCGCATGTGCTGTCGGCAAGATGAACTTCGGCAACTTAGCGCTGCCATCGATGCAGAGTCGGCTGATTTGATCACCGATGTTCGGATTCGCGAAGCGTTCGATCAACGAGTCGATGTAGGTGTCGACATCGACTCCGGCAACGTGCGGAAGTACGGGTTTGGCTTCGGTGTGAAGGAACGCCTTGACAAACCCGCGAATATCGTCGCGGGCCATCGCTTGATCAACACCAGCGACACCCTCGAGTGCCGCAAGATAGGCCAAGCACGAATGCCCTGCGTTGAGCAACCGCAGCTTCATGATCTCATAGGGAGCGACGTTGTCGGTCACGATGACATCAAGTTCTTCGAATGGCAGACGCTCACCGGCAAAGTCATCTTCGATGACCCACTGTCGAAATGGCTCGGCCACCACAGGCCATTTGTCGTCGATGCCATGGGTCTGGCGAAGCCAGTCTCGATCATCTTCAGTCGTCGCCGGCGTGATCCGATCGACCATGCTGTTCGGGAAGCTGGCCGAAGCCTTGATCCATTCGACGAGTTCGGGACCATGATTGGCAGCTTCGCCAAGTGTCGCGGTTTGGGTCACGTGGCCATTGGCCATGATGTTGTCGCAGCTCATGATCGTGACCGGACCGCTGTTGGCTTGTTGACGTGCGGCAAGACCAGCGACCAGAACGCCAAACGCGGACTCTGGTCCAGCGTTGCGTGAGTCGGCAAGATAGTCGCCTGACCGGTCATCGATCGGGTAGCCCCCCTCGGTGATCGTGAGCGAGACGATTTGGGTGCGGGGGTCCGCAATCTGGGCGATGGCAGCCTCGGGAGTGGGGTGCGCATGTAGGTAGTCGACGATGCTTCCGATGATCTGGACCTTGGTTGCATCGGTGCCTCGTTCGATCAACGTGTAGAGATGATCTTGCGAGTCGAGCACGCGAGCCATCTGTTCGTCGTAGGCAAGAACGCCGCAGCCAACGATGCCCCAATCGCTATGGCCGTTGCGACACAACTCGTCGATGTAGGTGGCCAAATGGGATCGGTGGAAGCCACC
>CALKPY010000104.1 GCA_937991435.1 uncultured Acidimicrobiales bacterium | reverse complement strand
CTTCGTGCCGACCAAGGGATGGGGCGGGGTGTTCTGGCTGAAGAACCACACCTATGCCGCCGAGTGGTGGCATCGCTTTGCCGAGATCTACGAGCACGAGCATGGCAGCGCGCTGGGACCCGGCGAGAAACGAATTCTTGTGGTCAACACGTGCGTAGAGGACACCCATGAACAAGCGCTCGACTCGGTGCGAAACGGCCATGACGAGTTCTGGAAGTTCCTGGGTCCGTACGGCTGGAGCAAGGGTTACATGGGTCCCGACGGCGGCCCCGCCCAAGCCGGTCTGATCCCGTCGCTCGAGGAGTCGCTTGACAACAAGGTCTGGCTAGTGGGCACTGCCGATGAGGTCACCGAACAGATCCATTGGTATGTCGACCATCTCGGCGGCGTCGAGAATCTCGTTATCTTTCCGGCGATGCCCGGCGACTCGTACAACAAGGTTGATGAACAACTGCGGCGAATCGGCGAAGGCGTGCTTCCGCACTTGAGCTGATGGCCGACGACTCAATCCACATTGCCAATGCTCGCCTGCGCGACGGCACGCTGGTCGATATCGAAATCGTCGACGGACGCATCTCTGGGCTCCATACAGCGAGCGCCACCGCGACCCCGTCGCATGACCTGCAGGAGTGGCTGGTGCTTCCTGCTTTGGCTGAACCACACGCGCATCTCGACAAGGCACTGACCGCGGATCTCGTACCGAACCCGGCCGGCGACCTTGCGGGCGCGATCGATGCTTGGACCGCGGCCGCAGCCACAGGCGTGATCACCTTTGACGGAAGCGTGCAACGCTGCGAAGCAGCGTTGCGCAAACTCGTGCTCAGCGGCGTGACCGCGGTGCGTACCCACGTAAATGTTGGTGATGGATTTGGTCTCGAAGCGATTCGAGCTGTGCGGGTCGCAGCCGAACGACTTGAACAAGTCATCGACGTGCAAATCGTGGCGTTGATGATCTCGCCCATGGTGGGCCACGCTGGCGCCGGCAACCGCCGAGCTCTTGCCGATGCCATCGACACAGGCATCGACCTCGTCGGCGGCTGCCCCCACCTTGAGTCCAACGGTCCTGCCATGATCGAAGTAGCGCTCGATGCCGCCGCCGATGCCGGCGTCGATGTTGATCTGCACGTCGATGAAGTACTCGATGCCTCGATGCTGACCCTGCGCGACCTCGCCCGGGCGGTACTCAACCGTGGTTTCGAGCACCGGGTCGCTGCCAGCCATTGCGTGAGTCTTGGTATGCAGGGCCCCGCAGTTCAGGCCGAGGTATCAGCTTTGGTTGCCGAAGCGGGGATTGCGGTGATTGCGCTTCCTCAAACGAACTTGTTTTTGCAGGCGAGAGACATACCGACTGCTCCGCCCCGCGGGCTCACCGCGGTCGACGCACTTCGTGACGCCCGAGCGTTAGTCGCAGCCGGAGGCGACAACGTGCAGGATCCGTTCAACACGGTCGGCCGCAGCGATCCGCTCGAAACCGCAGCACTCATGGTCATGGCCGGCCATCAGACGCCTGACGATGCCCTGGCCATGGTGAGCGCGAACGCCAGACAGGTGCTCGGTCTTGGCGAAGCGTCGCTCGGCCCTGGCGACATTGCTGATTTCGTCGCCCTTGATGCCACTACCGCTCGCCAAGCAATTGCCGACGCGCCCGCAGGTCGCAAAGTCTTTAAGGCCGGTCGTCTCGTGGCCGAAACATCGGTGGCCGCCACGGTGCACTCGTGACCGGGGGCTGGTTCGTCGGTGATCTCGTGTGTTGGGACTTCGGTGACACGTTGGTCGATGAACAGTTCATGCGCGTTGCGCCCGCAGATTGCCCCGAGTGGACTGATGTTTATGCGTCAGTCGTTGACGATCACCGAGCTCAGATCGACGCCTGGGACCTCGGCGTCGGAAGCGTTCGGGGCCTAGTGCCGTTACTCGCGCCCCATCTCAACATGTCTCGCCCTGCAATCTCTCGGCACCTGATCGCAAACCTGTGTCGTATTGAATGGTTCCCCGAAGCGAAGCGTGTCATCGATGCGCTCGATGGGCAGGTGTTGCAGGCGATCGTCACCGTCAATCCACACGAGTTCTGGGCCATGGCGGTGGCGACAGGCATTGACCGGCTCGTCGATTGCATCGTCACGAGCGCCGATGTTGCATCGCTATCCAAAGTTGTCATGGCTGAAGCAGCCCGCGAAACACTGGGCCTCGAGACAGGTATTGCAACGACCTTGCTGATCGACAATAAGCAGCACAACATCGACGACTTTGTCTCGGCCGGGGGTAACGCTCAGCTGTACGAACGTGACGGCTTTGCTGGGTTCGCGGCGTCGGCATTTGGGTTGTAGTGGCAGTCACCCGATCGGACGAGCGTCATCTAGGAGCATTCGGGTTGCCCTTGGCAAGGCGGTTCTCTATATTGATGTTATGACATCTAATGTTGAAACATCTAATTTTGCCGATCCGACGCTCGTGCTCGTTCCATGTTTCGCGGGAGCAGCGTGGGACGTCGGTGCCATCGCACCGCTCAATGGGCGAGACGTACTCGCGCCAACACTCCCTGATGACATCGATTCAGTCGACGGCTACGCCGATTTCCTCGCCGATCTGGTTGCGCCACTTGACCGGTATGTCCTTGTTGGTGACTCGTTTGGAGCAGTAGTGGCACTCGCTTTGGCCGTTCGCAACCCGAGCGGACTCGAAGCAATGGTGCTATCAGGAGGCTTTGCCGCCGATCCACTTCCGACATGGAAAGCCCTCGCCTGTCGAACCGCGCACCTCGTGCCGGGGCCGCTCTACCGGCACGGCACGCTGCGGTTCCACGCGTGGCAGCTTTCGTCGGTATTCGACAAATCCGGCGAAGCCGAGGTGCCTCACACCATGGGCGACTACCGAGAGTTCTTCGTGCACAACACGCCGCTTGCTGCCTACTCAGCGCGCGTGACGTCGGTGTTGGGAATCGACCTTCGCACTGAACTCAGCGAAGTCACGGTTCCCACGCTGGTTCTCACCCCTGGCGATGATCGCATCATCGGCGATCAGGCGGCGACGGATCTCGTCAATGGTCTACCGAACGCCACCGAACAGGTGCTCGGCCGGACAGGCCACATGTTCCGATTTACGCATCCGACCCGATATGGCACGGCAATAGCTGACTTCGTCGATCGCGAGATCCTCGCCAAGTCCGTCGCAGTATGAACACCTTTGAGGAGCTCCGGTACTTGGTGCTCGCCGCCCAGCGAGACGGCAACCGAATACTCGCGAGCCTGCTCAAACCACTAGGAGTCACGCCGGCACAGAGCGAGGTTCTGACCGTGCTGGCCCAGTTCGAGCCGCTTTCGCTACAAGCACTCGGCCAGCGTCTGGTGTGCGAGAACGGAAGCCCTAGCCGTCTCGTCGATGGTCTCGTTGCCGCCGAGATGATCGAACGCACCGAAGCTGCTGACGACCGGCGTCGTGTCGATCTGCGGCTGACTGCTCACGGCCGAGAAACTGCTGCTGCTGTCGCTGGTGTTTCGATCGATCTGGCCGAACTCGTGGGTTCGTTGATCACCGAGACCGATGCTCGTGCCGTGTGCGACGGTCTGTGGTCCTTTGTCGCCGAAATGCCAGCAGGCCAAGCGTTGGCGACACGGTTGTTCGAGGCTCAGCACAGCTAGGGCATCCGCCTAGAGGGGGCTTCGATTTCTGGAGAAATGGAATCTCCCGGCGACGTTTGGTTCCAACCCCATCAGCAGGAGTCAAACGTCACCGGGAGATAGATCCGCAACTGTGTAGTCACAGAGATTCTGGTGTGTGTTAGCAAGCTAGCACTTGCGGGTTTGGGTTATGCAAGTGCTGATACCTCTACAGCGAAGGCAAAGGCAGCCTTGTCGCCTACAGGTGCGTCGTCATCGTCGTGGTCAACCCTGCGACTTGCGCTCATGAATAGTCCACCAAGTGCCACGCTCAGTGCACCAAACAGCGCCAACACACTGGTTGTTGCGCCGGTGTAAGCGAGCTCTGAAGGCAGATCCGATGAGAAGGAAACTGGTGCTTGAGCTGCTGGTGCTTGAGCTGCTGGTGCTTCAACTGCTGGTGCTTCCTCGACGGCTGGTGCTTCAACTGCTGGTGCTTCCTCGACGGCTGGTGCTTCAGC
This sequence comes from uncultured Acidimicrobiales bacterium, assembly GCA_937991435.1. GTDB lineage: Bacteria > Actinomycetota > Acidimicrobiia > Acidimicrobiales > UBA10347 > UBA10347. The sequence goes on along the minus strand of CALKPY010000104.1, from coordinate 43,409 downwards.
TGCTGGTGCTTCCTCGACGGCTGGGATAGCGGTGATGATTGGTGCGATTCCAAAGGTCTGAACGGGTGCTTGTGCCTCAATTGCTGGTGCTTTGACCGCTGGTGCTTTGACCGCTGGTGCTGCTGATTCGGTTGCTGCGGCAGCAGTGATTGCTGGGGCATCGCCAAATGTTGGTGCGGCGGCTTCAGGAACCAGGTCGATAACAGCCATCTCGGCCATGACTACAGGTGCGGCTTCGGCAACTGCGACTTTGATGGCCGGTTCTTGGACGACTTTGGTTTCGGCGACTGGTCGTACTGAGGTTTCAGCGACTGCGACCTGAACGGCTTGTGCCGTGAGTGTTTTGGTTTCGGCGACTGGTCGTACCGAGGTTTCGGCGACTGCGACCTGAACGGCCTGGTGGTGAACTACCTCGACAACAGGTTCGACGGTTGCTACTTCAGCGGTTGCGGTTGCGGTTTGGGTTGCGGTTGCGGTTGCGGTTGCGGTCAGTACTTCGGTTTCGGCTGTGAGGGTTTTGACGGGTACTTCGCCCTCGATGGTTGCGGTTTGGGTGAGGGTGCCGAGTTCGGTTTCGACTGCGGTTGCGGTGAGTACTTGACCCTCAACTGCGGTTGCGGTTTGGGTTGCGGTTGCGGTGAGTACCTGTCCCTCGACTGCGGTTGCGGTTGCGGTCAGTACTTCGGTTTCGGCTGTGAGCGTATTGACGGGTACTTCGCCCTCGATGGTTGCGGTTTGGGTGAGGGTGCCGAGTTCGGTTTCGACTGCGGTTGCGGTGAGTACTTCGGTTTCGGCTGTGAGCGTTTTGATGCCTACGACTTCGAGCTCGGCTTCAAGAGCGACTACTTCGGCTTCGAGAGCGAGTACTTCGGCTTCGAGGGCAAGAACTTCGTATTCGATTGCTGTGTCTGTGGACTCAGCGGTTGTGGCGACAGCGGTGAGCGTGCGGGATTGGGCCTCGGCATGTGCGGCGGTTGGGCCAACAGACAGTGCCAGGAGCAGCACTGCTGAGAGCACGGTCGCAAGTGTGCGGCTCTTGAACATTTTTTGGAATGAGCTGTTACGAGTCATGATTGTGTTGTCCTAAATGAGGGAGGGGTGGGTGACCTTCCCTACAACGGCAACAGCGATCGCTAGTTAAGTGCAACACGATCGAATATCGCTAACTAGACCAAGAGGCCTATACCCAATTTAGGGGCTGAAAATGCACTTGGATCCAGCTGGCTCCTTGGCGGTGTCTGCAACCTGATCTGAACAACTGGCTTGAGTCATCGAGCGCGTTGTCGCCAGCGAACGACTGCTACATATCGCTCAGCGCGTCGGAGGCGCGTCGACTGGGCGATGCGGCCACACAATCTCGGCGACGACGCCGCAATGATCGCTGGCCTGAAGGCCGGTGAGTGGCTGATCGCACACGACCTGGCAATGCAGCACGCGGCCGGCGTCGTCGGTTCGAATGAACGGGTCGCCGACGTAGATGTAGTCAATGCGTTTGCGGTGCACGTTGAGCTTGGCCGCCAACGCATGGGTTCGCCAGTCTTGGGTTAAGCCGTGTCCGCCGCTTCCGGCGACCTGCCACGCGTCTTGCCAAAAGGTGGTTGCGCCACCAAGATCGGTGACGCCCCGCAAAAAGCGCATCTCGTCGCTGTCAGGTTCGGCGTTCATGTCTCCGCACAACACTGCGGGCATGAAATCGCGGGGCGACCCGAACGTCAGTTGGTCGCGATCGCCACGCACTGCGCGCACGATCGAATCGATTGCCTGTACCTGGGCGCACCGATGTAGACCATGGCTGGGGGCTGCGGCCAAATGCGTCGTGAACACATCGAGCCCAGCAGTGTTGGCATGTAGAAGTTCCCACGGCACAAATGACGGGCTCGGATCGACGTCGAGAGCCGGTTCGTAGACCGGAAGCCGATGCGCTTCGTGGCTATCAATAGGCCACAGCGACAGCACCGATGAGCCGAACACGACCCCCGGTGTGCCCGCAACGCGTTCGTCGAGTTCATGGCCGCCGAACACGTGGTGCCACTCGGCACTGGCATTTTCGGCGATCCACGCTCCCGTGTTGGATGTCGTTGGAGACTCGTGGATCTCTTGCAAGCAGATCACATCAGGAGCGAGCCGATCGATCCAGGCGACGATCTCGTGGCGTCGATTGCTCCAGTTAGCTTCGAATAGCGAACCAACGTTGAGGGTGAGAATTCGCAACATTTGTCAACGGTAGACCGCCACAGAACTGGTTGCCGTTGCCTTCTGTTGTTCGTCGCACAAAGATGGAGCGCAATGACCTCTGCTCCTTTGCCGTCAACCACTGTCGACCTAGAAACGCTGCGCCAGGTGGAGCAGAGAGTGCTGTGGCTGGCGACCCGCATCGTTGACGCCGCAAACAGGCGTAGTGACACCGAGGTCAAGGTCGGAGGGCACCAAGCCTCGTCTGCGTCGATCGTGTCAATCATGACCGCGTTGTGGTTTGGTCATCTGCATGGTGAAGACAAGGTGGCCGTGAAACCCCACGCGTCGCCCGTGTACCACGCCATCAAATATCTCACCGGTGAGTTGGACCAGTCATGGTTGACCACCTTGCGCCAGCGCGGCGGACTCCAGGCCTACCCATCGCGGACCAAAGATCCCGATGTCTCTGACTTCTCGACTGGTTCGGTTGGCCTCGGCGCGGTGGCGCCGTTGTTCTCAGCGCTCACTCGCCGCTATATCGACAGCCACTTCAGCGAGCGCCCCAACGCTCGGTTCTTTGCGCTCGTAGGCGACGCGGAACTCGACGAAGGCAATGTGTGGGAAGCCATTGCCGACCCTGCCACCGAAGGTCTCGGCAACTTTACGATGGTGGTTGACCTCAACCGACAGAGCCTCGACCGCGTGATTCCTGAGATCGCAGCCGACCGTCTCAAGCGGTTCTTCGCCGATGCCGGCTGGCACGTGGCCGAAGCAAAATACGGCACCAAGCTCTCAAGCGCCTTTGCCCAACCAGACGGCGAAGCGCTTCGTGGTCACATTGATTCGTTGTCGAACGAGGCCTACCAGTCGTTATTCGGCCTGCACGGTGTGGCATTGCGCGACAAGTTTCTCGTTGGGGCGGATCCCGTCGTGCGGCGCATCGCCGATGCGTATGACGACACCGAACTGGCGGCAGTCGTGACTGACCTTGGCGGCCATGATCTTGGACTCTTGCTTGACACCTATGCAACCTGTGAAGATGAGACCAACCGCCCCTCGGTCGTCTTTGCCTACACGATCAAGGGCTGGAACCTGCCGATCGCAGGTGATCCAATGAATCATGCCAAGCTGATCTCACCGACCGAAATCGAGGCGTTTCGCAGCCGGCTCGGACTCGACGAATCGACTGAGTGGGACCGCTTTGCGCCCGACACGGCAGCTGGCCGCATGTGCAACTCGGTCGGAGGTGCCATCAACAACGCGCGCCCTGTGCCACGGCCGCGACCTGCGCTTCCGCAAGCGGCTCGGCCCGCGGTCACACGCGGTTCGTTTTCGTCGCAGGAAGCATTTGGTCGCGTGCTGGCCAGCCTGGCAGATCTCGACGGCATTGGCGATCGCATCGTGACCACCGCTCCTGACGTGTCAATCTCGACAAACCTCGGCGGCTGGATCAACAAACGTGGTGTCTACTCGCATGTCGAGCAAGAAGACCATGGTGGCGCCGAGCGACTGCTCAAGTGGGCGCCGGGGCCTGACGGTCAACACATTGAGCTCGGCATCAGCGAGATGAACATGTTCATGCTGCTCGGCCAGTTGGGATTAAGCCACGACCATCACGGCGAACAACTCTTTCCGATCGGCACGGTCTATGACCCATTCGTGCTGCGTGGTCTTGATGCCTTTATTTACGGCTTGTACAACGACGCAAGGTTCATCGTCGCAGGTACTCCCTCAGGCGTGACCCTCGCTCCCGAGGGCGGAGCACACCAGTCAACGATCACCGCATCGGTAGGCGCCGAGTTACCGGGCCTTCACTATGTCGAACCGGCCTATGCGACCGAGGTCGACTGGTTGCTGTGCGATGCGCTTGAGCAGATTTCTGCACCAGATGGCGAGAGTACCTATCTGCGACTCTCCACCCGACCCATAGATCAAGCGCCGTTCGCTACAGCACTTGAACGACTGGGAGAAGCGACGCTGCGACGGCACGTGCTCGCCGGCGGGTACCGGCTCAGAGACGCTGGCGAAGACGGAAGACCCGGGGTCACCATCGTGACGACGGGAGCCATGGCGCCCGAAGCGTTGGCCGCTGCCGAAGAACTCGATGCCGAAGGGGTACAAGCGGCGGTTGTGCATCTCACCAGCCCGGATCGCGTGTATCGCAGCTGGCGAGCAAGTTATTCGTCGATTGCCGGGGGATCGGTTGCCGTTCGACAGCCTAGTCAGCTCCATCGGTTGGTGCCGGCTGACGAACGCCGTCGCCCGGTGGTCAGCGTGCACGACGCCGCGAGCCACAGTTTGGCGTGGATCGGATCAGCGCTGGGTTGTCGTCAGCTCACCCTCGGCGTGGATCGTTTTGGTGAATCGGGCACCGTCGCCGACCTACACGCAGCCGTCGGCATATCTGCGGGCGACGTCGTCAACGCCTCGCTTGTCGCCCTCAGCGAATTCACCAGCGGCGACGAGGGCTCGTAGTGTCGAGCGAGACCAAGGAGCTTCGACGAGACCCATAGATTGCACCGCCCGACGGCCCAATGACGATCAGCCAGGACGACTCACAACAGGAGCATCAGCGTGACCGACAACATCCTCGAAGCAAGTGGTCTAACCGTCACCTTTGGTGGCCTCAACGCAAACGATGGCGTCGACTTGGCCGTACCCACGGGCTCCTTTGTCGGCCTGATCGGCCCGAACGGTGCCGGCAAGACGACCTTCATCGATGCGATTACCGGCTATGTGCCCATGTCGGCCGGAAGCGCGGCATTCAAGGGCGAGAACATCGGCGATCTCAAGCCTCATGAACGGGCGCAGCGGGGTCTAGTCCGCACCTTTCAATCGCTGGAGCTGTTCGAAGACCTCAGCGTGCGCGACAACTTGCTCGTCGCTGGCTACCCGACCAAGTGGTACACGTTCATTCTCGACATGTTCCATATGACCCCTAAAGACCCAGCAACCGAAGCGAGGGTCGACTGGGCCCTCGACATTATGGGGTTGACCGAAGATGCTGACTCCATGCCGACAGACCTGTCGCATGGCCGACGCAAACTGGTCGGTGTCGCCCGGGCGCTTGCGGGCAAGCCTGACCTCATCCTGCTCGACGAGCCGGCGGCTGGTCTTGACACCGCGGAGAGCCAGAATCTCGGCCGTCATCTGCGCGAGTTCTTAGACCACGACATGTCGGTGTTTCTGATCGATCACGACATGGGCTTGGTGCTGAGCGTTTGCGACTACATCTACGTGCTGGACTTCGGCAAGATCATTGCTCAGGGAACGCCCGCCGAAATCCGACTTGATCCAATGGTTAAGGCCGCCTATCTGGGTGCCGAAGCAGGCGAAGTGCAGGCTGCAGTTGGCGAGGCAATTACCGCAACTGGGTCAGCGCCAACAGAGTCAGGAGCCCCCGGGTGAGTGAATCGCTGCTTGCAATCGAAAACCTGTCGTCGGGATACTCCGGCGTACCTGTCGTCCGCGGCATCAACATGCGAATTGACGAAGGTGAAGTTGTCGCTCTGCTCGGACCAAACGGCGCTGGCAAGACAACGACCCTGCTGACAGTGTCAGGTCTGCTCAAGGTGCTCGAAGGATCGGTCACGGTCCTTGGTGGCCCAGCGACCTTCGGGGCGCCTCATAAGGCGGCACGACGTGGTTTGGCCCACGTTCCCGAAGACCGGTCGTTGTTCTTTGGCCTGACCGTGCAGGAGAATCTGCGCCTTGGTTTGCGAGGAAGTCGATCAAAGCAGGCTGCAGGTTTTGAACGAGCGCTCGATCTGCTTCCTGCGCTCAAGCCGCTCATGTCTCGTCGGTCCGGCCTGCTGTCGGGTGGGGAGCAGCAGATGCTTGCGATGGCGCGCGCGTTGGTGTCAGAACCCAAACTGTTACTCGTCGACGAGATGAGTCTCGGACTGGCACCAATCATCGTTGAGCGGCTACTACCGCTCGTGCGCGAAATCGCCGATGAGACCGGCGCCGGGGTGCTCATTGTCGAACAACACGTCCACCTTGCCCTCAACGTCTGTGACCGGGCCTATGTGATGAGCCACGGCGAAATTGTGCTGCAAGGCTCAGCGCCCGAGCTGAAACAACGACCCGACCTGCTCGAGGCCAGCTACCTCGGCGGTGAGGTATCGACATGAAGATCAACCTTGTTTGTCGAGGTGAAACGACGAGACATCGCCGTAGTTGTCCACGAACTTGGGTTCTGGAGTCTGAGCCACCACCGAGATCGTAGAGTTCACAGCGTGAGCGAAGAAATACCCAAAGGCGCGTTGAGCCCCGAAGCCATCGAGCGTTCCGCCGCGAGTGCAACCGCAACTGTTGCCGAGTCAACCCGTTTTGCAAATCTGGCGCTCGGACTCGATGCGCTCGTGTGTAATGTCACAGGCCTCGGGTTCACCCTTGCTGGTGCGTTCATGGCTAACTGGCTCGGTGTTGCCGGATGGCTGGCGACGCTCGCTGGTGTTGTTGTGCTCTTTTGGTCCTTCGTTGTGACACTGTTTGCCAATCGTCGGATAGCCCGACGGCGCGAAGTTCTCTTCGTCGCACGAGTGAACTTCATTTTCGCGGTCGTGGCGATGGCGCTTGCGTTGACGAATTGGCTCGAAGCACCTGGCCGCATTGTTCTCGTCGTCGCCGCCTGTGCGATGGCTGCTTTCGGCGTTGCTCAGCTGACAGCGGGTCGCCGTCTGTGACTGGGTTCGTCGCATGGATACTTGGGTCACTGTCGCGAACTTGGCGTTCCGTGTGCGGTTTCGGTCGTCGACGCAACCTTGCGCATCCCTGATGGCGCCACGATCGAGATCGACGGCTCCACGGGCCGGGTGACCGTGATCAGTCTGCCCTAGGGGGTCAGCTCCACCCCGTTACACGAGTGGCAGAGTGACGGCGTTGCCAAGATCGTGGCGTAGAACGAGCAGTCGTTCGCTGGCAATCGTGAAGCCACTCGCTTCGTACAAACGAACGGCGGCAACGTTTGTCAGCTGCGTGTTGACGAATGCTGTAGCGGCGTTGTTGCGCTGGAGCCATAGGAGTGCGTCTTCAACGAGCGACCGACCCCATCCTTCACGTTGGGCATCGGGGTGAACGGCAACGCGCTGCAGATATCCCGAACGACCCGCCAGCCCGGTGACGTGGTAGCCAGCCACCGGTTCTTGTCGCGTGACATGAAAGCGATGTCGAGGTGTTGCTTTGGTCGAATCGACCAGAGCTTGTCGATCAAAGCGCCAGAACGGCTGAAAGGCGAGCGAGTCGAGTGCGAGCACCGAATCCCAGTCGCCACGTCGTGAGCGGCGGGTTCGGTTTCGGTCCGAGACGACCGCGGGTCCGCGAAGATCTCGTTCGAGAAGGTACAGCTCTTCGTGCACGACGAATCCGTGGGCAATAAACGGGGCGGCTTGCGCAAAGCTCAGTGCCGAGGTGAGTGCGCCGGTATAGCCACGGGCTTCGACGGCAGCGACAGTTCGGCGCACGGCGGACTCGTCGAAACGATCGGTGCTGGGGAAGGGCACGAGATTCGCGACCGATGAGCCGGTGCGCCACGGCGCGAGCTGCACCCGATTCCCTCCAAGGTCGATTAGCTCGCGCGCAATCATCTCTACAGTTTGGCCGACGCGCGGACTGACGACGCATTGGTGACCGGCATCTACACTCCGCGGTGTGAGTCTGCTGCTTGTCGCCAGTGCCCGTTGTCATGAGCACTCCACCGGCCCGAACCATCCCGAACGTCCTGCTCGACTTGCCGCTGTCGAGGCTGGACTCGTCCGTTCCGACCTGATGGGTGCGATCAAGCGGATCGAAGCAGCTCCAGCACCGATCGAGGCACTTCTGCGAGTTCACACTGCCGACCAGGTTGACCTCGTTCACGACCTTGCCGAGGCTGACGGTGGTGCAATTGATGGTGACACGGTGGTTAGTGCTTCGTCGTTCGATGCAGCTCGCCTTGCCGCCGGAGCGGGTCTTCAATCAATTGCGGAACTCAACTCTGAGCAGGCCGACGCCGCGTTTTGTGTCGTGAGGCCGCCGGGGCATCACGCGACGTCTCGCCAGTCGATGGGATTTTGCCTCTTCAACAATGTCGCGGTAGCAGCTCGATCACTCGTCGACGCCGGCGAGCGCGTGGCAATCGTCGACATCGACGCTCATCACGGCAACGGCACTCAGGAGGTGTTCTATAAGGATCCGAATGTGCTGTTCATTTCGTTTCACCAATGGCCCTGCTATCCAGGAACAGGCCGTGTAGATGAGCGTGGGAGCGGCCGAGGTGTCGGCTCGACGATCAACGTGCCGCTGCCTGCGGGCGCAACTGGTGATGTGTACCTCGCAGCGTGGGATCGCATCGCTGCTCCGGCCGTTGCGTCGTTTGGCGCGACCTGGGTGCTCATATCTGCAGGCTTCGATGCGCACCGCGACGACCCGATCACCGACATGGGCCTGTCTGCTGGTGACTTTGGGGTCTTGACAGCCCGGATCATGCAAGTCGCCCCGGCGGGTCGTCGAATCTTCTTCCTCGAGGGCGGCTACGACGTTGAAGCCCTAGCGGCGTCATCGGCGGCGCTTGTCGGTGCCGCTCTGGGCCTTGAGCGTGATAGCGAACCGCTCACGAACGGCGGTCCAGGTCTTGATGCTGTCGCTGTTGCAGAGGATCTGAGTCGCAGGTGATGTTTGGGCAGATCGATGCTGTTCGGAACATGGTCAGTGACCTTGGGGCCGCCTTCGATGCCGCTGGTCACCGTCTGTACCTCGTGGGCGGCATCGTGCGTGACCAGCAGCTGAATCTCGAAGTTGGAGACAGTGCCGATTTCGACTTGACGACCGACGCCCGCCCCGATGCGATACGGAACATTGTTGAACCGTTCGCTGACGTGCTGTGGACCCAAGGCGAACGATTCGGCACAATTGGTTTGAAGTCTCGTTCGCGAACGATCGAGATCACGACACACCGAGCTGAGCACTACAACAGTGAATCGCGTAAACCAGAGGTGCGTTTCGGCGATGACGTGGCCGAAGACTTATCGCGGCGAGACTTCACGATCAATGCGATGGCCGTCGATGTGACAACCGGCGAACTCGTTGACCCGTGGGGCGGAGCTGCAGATCTGAAGAGCAGCGTTCTGCGCACGCCCCTCAGCCCTACGATTTCGTTCACCGACGACCCGTTGCGCATGTTGCGGGCGGCTCGGTTCATGACTCGATTTGGTCTGCAACCCTCAACAGAGCTAGTCGACGCGGCGACCGCACTCGCATCGCGAACAGAGATTGTCGCCATTGAGCGCATCGGGGTCGAGATGCAGCGGCTGCTTGCGCTGCCGCGTCCTGGCATGGGTGTGCGCTTCCTTGTGGAGACCGGTGTGCTCGCTGAAGTCTTGGCGCGCGGAATTCCAGAACTGGTGATCGACGTCGACCTTGCCGATCGCGCCGGTCGGTCGGTCGACGCAATGCCTCAACCGTGGACCGCACGGCTTGCAGCGCTTCTTACTGCCACGGTTGGCCAACAATCAACGCGAGCGTGCGGTGGTTTGCGACTGGCTTCGGCCGATGCCCGGCGGGTCGCGCTCTTGATTGATCATGCTGACATGGTCGTCAATGACCTGGTCGCCTGTGGCACCGGTACGACCGAGACGTCGGCGCCGCAGGTCAGACGATGGGCGCACCGTGTTGCCGTCGCCGGCGACGCTGAATCGGCACTCGTGCTGGCCGCGCAGATTGCCAATCGCAACGGCGGTAGCGCTCCAGACGCGGTGTCGGGTTTCGCTCAGGCGTATCGCGACCTCGCTGCGGTTGAAGACCTGACCGATTTTTCCCCGAACGTTGACGGTGCAGCCATCATGGCGTTGTTGAACATGAAGCCCGGACCGTTGATAGGGGAAGCGGTTGAGGTGCTGCTCAATGCCAGGTTCGACCGCGGACCCTTGACGCTGCCCGAAGAGGAAGCTCTGCTTCGCTCATGGTGCGCGGACCGCGAGGGGCCGTGATCGATTTTTGGCGCGACACGATGCGGCAACGCCGCCAGTGAGGATCTAGCATCGATACATGGTCTTCCGCAGACCCACCGCAGATGGAGCCATCGCTCACGGGCGCATTGACTATCGGCTCGCGCGAGCCGCGGTAATCGCCGACGTCCGTCAAGGTCTGGTTGACCGCAGCGAAGCGTGTGACGCCCATCCCGAGCTTGTGCGAGCCGCCGCCCAAGTTGGTGTCATCACATCTGGCACTTGTCCGATTTGTGAGTCGCCGTCGTTGGTACATGTCACCTATGTGTTCGGACCTCGGCTGCCTCGCCACGGTCGTTGCGTGACGCTTCGCGGTGAACTTGCTCGGCTCGCCAAACGACCCGGCACCCACGTCGCCTATGTGGTTGAGGTTTGCCGCAAGTGCTCCTGGAACCACCTCTCACATCGCTTGGACCTAGGCAAAGCTGAGATCGCATAGTCCGGCGTTGGGTTCGAGTCAGTCCTTGTCGGCCGCGTACTCGATAACTCGAGCCATTACTTCTGCTCCAGCCTTTTCGACCGACCCCGCATCGAATGGTGGTTGTGGGTCGTATTCGACCATGAGTTGCATGGCTTGTGCCGCCGTTTCGTCGACCAGAAGCTCAGACAGGCGCAGTGCCATATCAATTCCTGAAGACACACCAGCGGCCGTGATGATTCGTTTGTCGAGATGTTCAACGACCCGTTGACCGGTCGGGGTGGCCCCGACTTTTTCCAGGTCGGCATAGGTGCTCCAGTGCGTTGTCGCCGTCAGGCCATTGAGTAGGCCGGCTGCCCCGAGAAGAAGCGATCCACTGCATACCGATGTGGTGAACACGGAGCGCTCATGAGCAGAGCGCACCCAGTCATGGAGAGCGCACGGTTCCATTAACGCGCGTGTGCCAACTCCACCGGGAACGACGACCACATCGGGCGAAGGCACGTCATCAAACGAGGCGTCGGCCATCAGCCCGAGAAACCCGTTATCAGTTCGAATCTCGCCGGGTTTCTCGGCAACAAACGTCACAGTCGCCCCTGGCAGTCGCTGCATCACTTCGTACGGACCGACCGCGTCGAGGGCGGTCAAACGGTCAAAAAGAGCGATGGCAATGTGCATGATGGAGGACTTTCTGGTGGTGTATCAGGGGAGATTTGTGGTTGGTGATTTAGGTCATGGGTGACAGTCGGGCGAACTGTCGTCGGTACGAAGTCGGAGAGACGCCCAGCCGGCGCTGAAACACGCGGCGAAGAGTTTCTGCTGATCCAAAGCCAAGTTGGGTTGCGATCGCGTCGAGGCCAAGCGCCTCGGTTTCAAGAAGCGATCGCGCCGCATCGAGTCGAACCTGTTCGACGTAGCGAGCTGGTGACTCGCCAGTTTCGCTTCGGAAGAGTCTCGCGAAGTGACGGCCCGAGAGACCAACATGAGCAGCCAGCCGATCAACCGATAAGTCTGCCCCGGGTTCGGCGTGCACGAGGTCGCATGCTGACCGGATGGGTTGGAGCTCGGATGTGCGCGACCAGGTGGGAGCGGAATACTGGGTCTGGCCGCCAGGACGACGAAGGTAGACGACGAGGTGGCGAGCAATCAACGTGGCGACATCTGAGCCGCAGTCGTTCTCGACGAGTGCCAACGCGAGATCAATGCCAGCCGTGACGCCGGCCGAGGTCCAGAGGCGTCCGTCGTTGACGAAGATCGCGTCGGGGTCAACATCGACCAACGGAAAGCGCTCGGCCAGCTGTGCAGCAAGGGCCCAGTGCGTTGTCACCCGTTTACCTGTGCAGAGTCCGGCCGCGGCCAAGATGAACGACCCGGTACAGACACTGGCGATGCGCCGAGCTCCCGACGCTGCCTGCACAATCTCGGACATCATCACGTGATCGGTTAGAACCTGTTCGAACCCGGTGCCGCCAGGAATCAGCAGGGTGTCGATCTGGCTATGTTCGGCGTCGCCGAACGTCAACGTTGACCAGGTGTGGTCGGCGTGTAGAGCCAAGCCGTGCTGGCCACGAACCGGCCCTGTCGCGGACGCGACGGTCTGAACCTGGTAGCGCGCGCTGCGTCGCCCGAGCTCGTCGAGCGCCGTGTTTGCGGCGTTGAACACGTCGTGTGGTCCCACCACGTCGAGGGCCATGCATCCTGGAAACAACAAGATGGCGATCGTGCGCACCTCCCGAGTAAACCGCACCGACACTGTGGCGTCAATGACATAGTTCCCACTTTTTCTGCCACGCGGCGACCGCGCGACCGGAATCAGTGAAAACCCGTTAGTCGTGGCCCAGACACGATTTGCCAACAGCGCTCTTTCCCCCGGGCCGAATATGTGGTTTGATGGTGCAACTGCTGGCAGCCGAAAGGCGCTGGACGGTTACGATCAAGGAGAATCAACAATGGCGAAGCGCCAGACGGCTCCTGCCGTCGCCAGCCGCAAGGTTGCCCAAGGTAGCGATCCACTTGTGATGGTGACCGCCTATGACTATCCGTCGGCGTGCATGGTCAACGCGTCAGACGCAGACATGATTCTTGTCGGCGATTCGTTGGCGATGGTCGTACTCGGCTACGACGACACGCTGTCGGTCACGGTTGATGACATGGTTCATCACACCGCTGCTGTTGCTCGCGCTAAACCCAGCCAGTTGATCGTGGCCGACCTGCCTTGGATGAGCTACCACGTGTCGGTCGAAGACACCGTGCGCAATGCCGCTCGGCTGATTCGAGCGGGAGCAGGCGCGGTCAAGCTCGAAGGTGGCTTGGATCGCATCCCAATGATCGAGGCAATCATTTCGGCGCAGATCCCTGTTATGGGCCACCTCGGTCTCACGCCGCAGTCAGTCCATGCCATGGGTGGCTTCAAGGTCCAAGGCAAAAACGCCGAAGCTGCTATGCAAATTGCCGAAGCGGCCAAAGCCCTTCAGGCGGCGGGCTGCTTCAGCATTGTGCTCGAAGGCGTGCCGCGTCGCGTCGCTGACCTCGTGACCAACTCGCTCGATATTCCAACGGTTGGTATCGGTGCTGGACCTGCTTGCGACGGGCAGGTGCTGGTATTTCACGATCTACTCGGTCTGCAAGATGACTTCATCGCCAAGTTTGTGCGTCAGTATGCGAACCTGAAATCTGACGGCATCACAGCGTTGCAGGAGTTTGTCGGCGATGTGCGCAGCGGTGCGTTTCCGAACGACGCTGAGAGTTATCACATCGCCGATGCTGAAGCCGACGCACTTGGTCTGTATGGATCCTCATGACCTGGATTCGCACTGTCCCCGAAGCTGAAGCCACGGGTTCGGTCGGCCAGCATTATGCGCGAAGCCGCAGGTCGTGGGGCGGTGTCGACAACATCATCAAGGCGCACAGCCTGAAACCTGCCGCACTCGATGCGCTGATGACATTTTACAACGGGGTCATGCACGGACCTGGTGAGCTCACGCTCGGCCAGCGCGAGATGATCGCGGTTTGCGTGTCGGCGCACAACGAATGTCACTATTGAGTGCAACACCACGGAGAAGGTCTTCTCCGCGAAATTGGTGACGAGACTTGGGTTGACGCCTTCAAGGTTGACTATCGATCAGTAGAACTGTCACAAGCCGATCGATTCATGCTCGAGTACGTGGAAGTTCTGACACGTACGCCCGCGCGAGTGGTACGGAGCCATATCGAGGCGCTTCGTGGCTCAGGTTTCAGCGATGTGGCTATTCTCGAAATCAATCAGATCACGGGCTTCTTTGCGTGGTGCAACCGAACGATCGATGGCCTCGGGGTGCAGCTCGAGGATTTCTGGAACGACCCCCAAGCCACAAACATCTGAGTCGATGCAGCACAACGACGTCGGCGATCGCTGGCAGCAGACTTGGTTAGCGCGCGGGCTCGAAAGCCGAGACCGCAGAGGTGCCTTGGGCGGCTGGCTCGAGCGGGTCATCAGCAGACATCAGACTGGCGACCGCCCACACAGCCGCGAGCAGGCCGATGGCGATCATGAGCAGGCTTCGTGCCAGCGGAGGCCTGGCCAATTCGTCGGCAGCCAACTCATCGGTAGGCCTCGGGCGCACGAGCGCGAGCGCATTACCAACTGCAAGGGCGCCACCGAGGGCGAGCACGAGCAGAGCCAGCAGGTTCTCACCGAAGATCATCGCTCTCAAGCGTAGGCGTGCTTTGGGCGCTCTGGCGACCCCACTAGATCTCGTGCGAGGCGCGAGTGCGGAGCCTTCTGTTCGGCGCGATCTTGGCCGTCTCCTCAATTTGGCGCGATAGTCCATACGGCCCGACTTGGCCGCACGATGTTCAGTCCAGCGGCTGTCACGCCGATTGGGTATATGCGGTAGGAACCCCGCCAGCAACGGGTTGTCCAAGTCAACTACGTCACTTCTTCCCAGAAGCACGTTGCATGGCGGGTTCCTGCCGACCCTATGGGTTGCAGTTAGGTACGGGCCATGTTGGCGAATCGGGTGTAGTGCGGAAGCCAGGCGAGTCGCACCACGCCTGTGGGCCCGGAACGATGCTTGGCAATGATGACTTCGGCTTGTCCAATGTCGGCACTGTCGGCGTTGTACACCTCGTCGCGGTACAGGAACATGACGACATCGGCATCTTGTTCAATGGCGCCAGATTCACGCAGGTCGGCGAGAATTGGGCGGCGATCAGCTCGTTGTTCGAGCGAGCGTGAAAGCTGCGAAAGAGCAATCACTGGGCATTCGAGCTCCCTGGCGAGAATCTTGAGTCCACGGCTGATCTCGGAGACCTCGACCTGTCGGTTCTCGGCGCTTCCTCGACCGGTCATGAGTTGCAAGTAGTCGATGATCACGAGGCCAATGTCGCCGACTTTGCTCTTGAGTCGTCGCGCCTTGGCCCGAATGTCCATGACGGTGATGTTCGGGTCGTCGTCGATCCAGAGTTGCGCATCGCCGAGCCGGCCCATCGCCTGCGCCAGTTTGCTCCAGTCGTCGTCTTTAAGACGGCCACTGCGAATGTTTGTCGCATCGACCTTTCCTTCGGAGCACAGCAGACGTTTGCTGATTTCGAGCTTGCTCATTTCGAGTGAGAACAACAGAACGGGTCGTCGTTCGACCATGGCCGCGTGGGCTGCCATACCAAGGGCGAAACTTGTCTTACCCATCGCAGGGCGAGCTCCAACGACAACGAGATTGCTCGGTTGCAAGCCCGCAGTCATTCGGTCAAGGTCAAAGAACCCGGTCGGAGTTCCGGTGATGGTGTCGCCGCGCTCGTAGAGCTTTTCGATGTCGTCGAGTGTCTCGCCGAGCAGATCGTGCATGTTTGCCATCGAGTCGGTGACACGACCTTGTGCAATGTCGAAGACCATTGATTCGGCTTCGTCGACGGTCTTTTCGACATCGTCAGGCTTGGAGTAGCCCATCTGTGCAATCTCATATGCTGTTGAGATCAGCTTGCGCAGCACCGCGTGTTCATAGACGATTCTGGCGTAGTGGGCAGCATTGGTTGCCGCCGGAGTCGCGGCAGACAGAGACATGAGCTTGCCCGTGTCGGCCACCGATTCGTCGAGGCCAGCGCGCAGAAGCTCGTCGCTCACGGTTACGACATCGACCGGTTCGCTGCGATCGAAAAGTGCTCGAATAGCTTCGAAGATCGACTGGTGCGCCGGCTTGTAGAAGTGTGATGCGTCGAGAATCTGTGAGGCGTCGACGATGGCATCTTTGGTCAACAACATCGCCCCGAGCAGCGATGCCTCGGCTTCGAGATTGTGCGGCGGGACCTGAGCGGTAGCAGGTGCGGGGGCAACGTCAGTCATGATTGTCCCAGCATGGCGCAATTGTCTGTGGGTAACCAGTGGGTCTTTGGTGTGGAAATCCTGTGGATATCGACCCCAACATGTTGAGGCGCCCGGTCACTGTTGTGGAAAACAGTGACCGGGCGTTACTCAGAGGTTTCGTTGGAAGCTGGTTCACATCAAGAGTGTGACCCAACCATGTGACAGGTGCGGCGCTCACCGCACCTGGTGCTTAGTCGGCGTCGGCGATGACAGCGACGGGAACTGCAACAGCCACATCAGGATGCGGCCGAATGGTGACTGAATGGTCGCCCAATTCCTTGATTGGTTCGTCGAGTTCGATCCAACGACGTTCGATTTCGTTGCCGCCATGTTCAATCGCTGCAACGATTTCAGATATTCCAACGGAACCGAACAGGCGGCCCTCGTCGCTAGCTCGCGCTGCGATCGTCAATGGCGTTGAGCCAAGCTTGGCCGCAATTGCCTCGGCCACGCCGCGATCCTTCGCGTCGCGAAGGTCGGCAGCTCGGCGCATCGCCTCGGCTTCGCGCCGAACGCCCTCGGTGGCTCGCATGGCGAGACCTTGTGGAATGAGATAGTTGCGGCCGTGACCGTCAGATACGTCGACGATGTCGCCGCGCTTGCCAAGACCTTCTACGGCGCTTCGCAGAACAAGCTTCATGATTGCTCCTCAGTTGTCTCGGGAGCGACCTCTTCGACGCTCTCAACGGCGACAGCTTCAACGGGAGCTGCGTCGCTGGTGGGGACCTCAGCGGCGGTGTCGCCGGCCTCGTCGCTATCAGCATCTGCATTGGGACCTGGAGGTGGTCCAGATGGGCGCGGTGCCGGGCCGTCTGCCCGATTGCTGCGCTCGCCGTCACGCCGATTACCGCCCCGCTGGGTGGTGACACGGTTGGCGTAGGGCACAAGTGCCATTTCGCGAGCGTTTTTGATGGCAAGAGCGATTTCGCGCTGTTGCTGGGTGTCGTTACCAGTCACGCGACGGGCACGGATCTTGGCTCGATCGGACATGAATCGACGAAGAAGACCAACGTCTTTGTAATCGATGTACTCGATCTTTTCTTGCGTGAGTACAGAGACTTTGGGTTTGCCGCGGCGACCGTTGTCGCGCGGTGGCTTGGTATTGCGCTTGGGTTTGCGTGCCATTAGAAGGGTTCCTCGTCGTAGTTGTAGTCAGCAGGCTGGCCGCCCTGTGCTGCCTGGGGAGCTGGGGCATTACCGCCCATTGGGGCATTACCGCCCATTGGGGCATTGGAATTGGATCCGCCGCCCATAGGGGCGCCGCCGCCGAAGTCGTCACGCGGGTTGCGGGTGACTTCGACTGAGGCCCAACGGAGGCTGGGAGCCACATCGTCGGCCTTAATTTCAATCTTGCTGCGTTTTTGTCCGTCTGGTGTATCCCAGGACCGTTGTTCAAGCTGACCGCTGACCATCACACGATTGCCTTTGGCAAGCGATGACGCAACGTTGTCCGCGAGGGTGCCCCAACAGGTGACGTCGAAGTACGAAACTTCTTCAACTTGCTGGCCGTTGCGCTCGTAGCGCCTATTCCACGCGATTGAGAAATTGACTACCGAGGCACCGTTTGGGGTGTAGCGGAGTTCTGGATCTCGGGTGATGTTTCCGACAATGGTGACGGTGTTTCCGTAAGCCATGATTGCCTACCTTTCAGGCGGCGCCGATCAGACCGCGGCGAGCGGCTTCATGATCGGGCAGACGTATGAGTTTGTGGCGAACGACATCGTCCGCGAGCCGGAGTGACCGGTCGAGGTCGCTGATGAATGATCCATCAGCGGCGAGGAGTTCGAGAACGAGGTAATAGCCCTCAACCTTGTGGTTGATCTCGTAGGCGAACTTGCGTCGGCCCCACCAGTCGTTCTTCTCAATTGACGCTCCACCGCTGGTTGCGGCGGCTACGACTCGGTCTGCGGCTTGTGACGCATTGGAGTCATCGAGGTCACCGTCAAAAATGACCATTAATTCATATGCTCGCATAGAGCTGTCCTCCCTGTGGACCTGACATCAGGGCTGCGGGGTTCGCAGCAGGGTTCAGTTGTCGGGGCCTAAGGCTAACGGCGCCATGCCGGGATTTCCTCACCCAGTGATGATTGCACGACGATGAGACAGTCAAATAGGAAACTGCGATGTGTGACCACGAAGCGGTGCACGTTGACGGGCGCGAGAAAAGGACAGGGTAAAAAGCAAGAAACCCCCGTCGATGACCGTCGTCATCAACAGGGGTTTCTTGAAGATCGACGTGATTCACATCACGTCAGCGCACACGCTCAGTCGAGCGCACCTTGGAAGAACTTGCGGCGGCTACCCATTGCTACAGCGCCGAAGGCGATGAGGCCGGTACCGACGTATCCGAGAACGGTGCTTTCGCTACCGGTGTGGGCAAGAGCGCCTCCACCAGTGCCACCAGCAGCGGCGGTTGTGCCCGCAGCAGCGGTTGTACCATCGTCAGCAACAGCAGCAGTTGGGTTCGCAGCGCCTACGTCAACGGAAGAACCGAAGCCGTATGCAGCCTGAGGACCAGCTGGTGCCACTGTGATGCCACCGGCTGGGTAAGCCGCTGCCGGAGCGCAGTAGGCAGAAACGCCTTCGCCCGGGTGGTACTGACATGGTGGATGGTTTGCGTCTGCGTTCAGCATGTTCATTGAAAGAACGCTGAGCAGAAGGGCTACAACTGCGACTGCAGAAGTGAGCATCTTACGAGTCATTTGGAATTTCCTCCCGTGAGTGAGATTCACTCATCGTTACCAAGGTTGCGCGTATGCGCTGTGCAGGTCGTCAGTATAGGGCATCAGATCATCCCGTCAACTCTTTACGTCGACTTTATTTCAAGAAATGTGGCTGGACGGCGCCGCTCCGCCAAAGTTGTGACGGCGCGTGTGTCCGTCGTCACTAGACCCGCTCGAAAAAGAACGTGAATGCCTTGCCGGTGTCATGGACTAGCGAACCTGTCCATGTGCCATCGGCGGCCGTAGGTAGACCGACAATGCGCCATCCGGCAGCGGGCCGGATCGTTACGTTTAGTTCGCCGATCTGAGCGCCGGCCTGAGCGGGCACAAACAGGTCATAGCGGTCATCTTGTAACTCGGTGAACGTATCGAAGCTGAAGCGCTCTGTCGTGCCAGGGGGCACCTCGAGCTCGACCGAGTAGCGGAGATAGGAGTACGCCGTGCCCTCACGGGGTTCGCCGAGCGCGAGTTCTTTGAAACCCTGTATTTCGGCTCGGGTGTAGAGAGACAGCCAGATCCAATTGTTTCCGCCATCATTGCCTGCGACATAGCCGGGCGCATCGTTCGGAATGCTGTTCGTGATGTCAAGATCGACACGGCCGGTGGCCGTCTTGGCTCCAGGGTCGACGTCGACGGTGTAATTGAGCACATGACTTTCGTAGGCAGCGACCTTCGAAGCAATACGTGTCGTGGTGTAGAGACCCAGCATGTCAACCGCTGAACCGACTTCAGGCAGATCTGCCGAGAGTGCAACAGCATTGAGGAAGGCGTTTTCTTCGTCATCGAGCGTGGCTACCGCCAGTCGATTGGCTCGAGCGATTGGACCGAAGATCGCGCCGAGGCGCTCTGGGCCGGGTACCTCGACCGACAACAACTGCTCAAAGGTCCTCGAGGCGAGATCGCCAAGGGAGTCTTGGCGCTCTTCGCGCCCGTCATCTTCGAACTCGGTGTATTGGCCGCGCAAGAGAAACTCGACCACGTTGTCTGGCGTAAGCGGCTCAGAGCGGCCTTCTATGGCAATGGGGCCGGTCAGTTCGAGAAGTCCGGCGACGGCATAAGGATCCATGACGATTACGCCGTGAACCGTCAGATCAGCGTTGTCCTGCCATTTGGGAACGATCTCAGCCGCCATAGCGGTGATCGATGGCAAGTGAGGGGTGCTCGTAAGGTTCTGGGGGAACAGGTCGGGTCGAGAATTGGCGTA
This sequence comes from uncultured Acidimicrobiales bacterium, assembly GCA_937991435.1. Taxonomy (GTDB): domain Bacteria; phylum Actinomycetota; class Acidimicrobiia; order Acidimicrobiales; family UBA10347; genus UBA10347. The sequence goes on along the minus strand of CALKPY010000104.1, from coordinate 23,566 downwards.
ATGCGGGGGAAAGTCGGCAAAGTTCTCGATTTCGGCCGCTTCAGCCGCTTTGAGAATGTCGAGTGCAGGCCCTGAGTCAGCCAGAGTTATCTGCCCGTCTTTGGCTTCGAGTAGGGCGTACGCAGCAACGAATCCGCCGAATTCGCGAGCTTCCGAAGGCTGGGTGAAAATGACGAGGTACCGGCGCAACTCCTCTGAACCGAGAATGCGAGGCACGACATAGGTACCGAGATTGGCAAGATCGATGTCGTTGTTAGCTCCGGTGAGTTCGTCTTCGATTTCGACGATTCTGCGGTCGAGTTGCGGTAGCAGCCAAGGTGCCCGGCTTTCGCGCAGCGATGCTCGAGAATCGCGGAGCACCAGATTGGCGTTGGTGAGTTCCAAATTGAGTTGGTTGACCAGATCGAGGTCGATAGCCCCGTTGGAACCTCGAATTTGCTCGACATCGGCAACCGTTACGACGCGAGCAGCTGTAGTTGCCAGTTGTGCGCCCTCGTCGACCGCTATTTCGACCGCGCGAGTCTGATGGCCGACAATAGGCACGATGCGTGATGGCCAGGTGAGCGGGCCACTGAGACGGCCGCTCGCCCCGTTGAGCTTGATTCGAGAGTCTTCGAGTAGGCCAACGGCCCGTTCCTGGTCGCCATTTTCAATTGCTTGTACACCATCTCGTGCGGCATCGATACCGTTCAAGACATCGTCTCGCACCGAGCCTGCGGCGGCGGTGGCCAAACCGGTCGCCAGCAACGAGAACACGCCGAAACCCAGCAGGCTGCGAGTCAATATCTGACGAGGTCGAGCGGCAAGGCCTTGCACACCGGTGACCAAAATCGGTGCAAGGCCAATGACAGCGAGAATCGATGCGGAGCCAATAAAGCGGTAGCTCGGCAGCCTCAACGCCACCTGGCTGACCAACGCAGCGGTAAGTGCGAGGGTGATCATTCTGGTCTGGCGCTCAAGCGGCAACATCACGCCCGTCAAGGCCACGGCGACGGCGGCCAGTCCGAACCATGCAGCGGGAAACTGCAGCGCGGTGAACACGAGACAGAGGAGGGCCGACAGCCTGACAGCGTTGGCCGTTGCTGTCTGGCTCAGCCAAACAACGACAGCTGCTAGCGCTGCGGGAAACACGAAGTCGGCGAATGCATTGCCGGTCGGTGCCTGCCTTGTCAGTCCGGCGCCAACCGCTGCGAAGGCTGCGATGACAGGCCAAACGTCGCCGCTGCGAAGTCCGAACGAAATTTCTGACGGTGCCGTGTTGGCACCGGCCGTGTTGGCAATCTTGGCCGTGGATAGCTCGTCGATCGTCTGGTTGTTGTCGTCTGGCATGAGGGCGTCATGGTATTGCAGTGGGATTCGTCGCCGGTCGCGCAAAACTGACTTCATGTCTGTTGTTGATACAGCGGCGGAAGATATCGGCCGTCCAGTTCCGGTTCCGCCCGCGAGCTACACCTCTAGCTTTACGCCGGCTTCGGCTGACGCGGGCGAGTTCTCCGCGTTGAAGCTTGGATCGCTCGCCGTGTGGCCGCCGGTAGTTCTCGCTCCGATGGCAGGCGTGACCGATGTGCCGTTCCGTTCACTGTGTCGCGGTTTCGGCGCTGGTCTGTACGTGAACCAGATGATCACGGCCCGAGCGTGGCTCGAGGGCAATGCCAAGACACGCAAGCTGGCCGAGTTCGGGCCCGACGAGAAGACTCGGAGTATTCAGCTGTATGGCACGGTTCCCCATGAGGTCGGCGAGACCGTGCGCCGCCTGGTTGCCGAAGACGGCGTCGATCACATTGACATGAACTTTGGCTGCCCGGTGCCCAAGGTGACACGTCACGGTGGCGGAGCGGCGTTGCCAGTTCGGCATAGGTTGTTGCGTCGCATCGTGGCGGCGGCCGTCGGTGCTGCGGGCGACGTACCGGTCACCATCAAATTCCGGATCGGCGTCGACGATGACGTCATCACCTTTATCGACACAGGCAAGATTGCCGAAGATGAAGGTTGCGCTGCCATTGCCTTGCATGCTCGAACTGCAGCGCAGCTGTATTCAGGTTCGGCGCGGTGGCACGCCATTGGCGAACTCAAACAAGCAGTCACCTCGATCCCCGTGCTTGGTAATGGCGATATCTGGGAACCGAGCGACGCTCTCGCAATGATGCGTGAAACCGACTGCGACGGCGTGGTTATCGGTCGCGGGTGTCTCGGGCGCCCGTGGTTGTTCGCAGCGTTAGCTGCTGCTTTTGACGGTCAACCGTTACCTGAGTTGCCGAATTTCGGCGACGTGACAGAGATGATGATGCAACACGCCCGCCATCTCGTCGAGTGGTACGAAGACGAAGCGGCGCTGCGGCAGTTTCGCAAACATGCCCTCTGGTATGTCATGGGCTTCCCCATCGGTGGCGAAATGCGCCAGAGCCTGGCCCGAGTGTCGACGCTCGCAGAATTGCAAGGTCTTGTGGCCCAAGCAGATCCTGACATGGCATTTCCGATCGATGTTCTTCGCCAGGCCCGCAGCCACACCGGTGGTCCGCGCGATGTGCACCTGCCAGAGGGTTGGCTCGAGGATCGCGACAATGATCAACCGCCGGCCAGCGGCGCCGAGGCGATCGTCAGCGGCGGATGATTCTGCTCGCGTCAGGTTCACCTCGACGCGCTGCTCTTCTCACACAATTAGGAGTCGCCTTTGAGGCGGTACCGGTGAACATTGACGAGTCCTTTTCGAGCGACGTTCGAGATATCGCGCGCCGCAAGTTCGACCGTGCTGTTGTCGAATCCGATGGGAAAATCGTGCTGGCGGCTGACACTCTCGTCTGGAGCAACGGCGTTGCCTTAGCCAAGCCACAAGACCATGCTCATGCTTCGGCGATGGTGCAGAGTTGTTCCGGCGAGACGATCGAAGTTCGAACAGCGGTCTGTATCGGTACTGGCAGTGGTGTCTTGGAACACCAGGTGACAACAAAGGTTCGCTTGAAGACGATCGCGGCCGCCGCGATCGAGACATACCTCGCGGGCGGCACTGCGTGGGACAAGGCCGGGGCGCTCGATCTACAAGGACAAGCGGCACCGTTTGTTGCTGAAGTGACCGGCTGCTGGACCAACGTTGTGGGTCTGCCAATTTGTTTCGTGCAGGTCGCGCTCGATCAAGCGACAACGCTCGCCACGACCGACATCGACACCGAGCAACGGCGCGTAACAACCTGCGACCTGCTGTGTGTTCGTGAATCCAACGCAGTAGCGAAACTCAGTCGATAACCGGAACTTCGAATCCGATGACGGCTCCGCCCCCCGTTGCGTTGCGAGCGTGCACGCTGCCGTCGTGAGCTTCGGCGATCTGGCGCACGATCGACAGGCCAAGGCCGGAACCCGGGGCTGACCGGGCAGTTGTCGCCCGAAAGAATCTGTCGAAGATATGGGGCAGATCTTGTTGGGGTACGCCTGGACCGCGGTCGGCTACCTCGACGCGACCTTCGTGCAGCCGGACCTCGATCGCGAGCGGCGGTTCGCTGAACTTGACCGCGTTGTTGATGAGGTTGTCGATTGCCCGGGTCAGCATCGTGGCGTCGCCGAGCACAACCCCAGGATTCTCGGTCGTCAGTTTGATGTCGCGTCGCCACCGGCGCGCGGCCCGCTCGACGCAGCCGGAGGCCACCACGGCCAAGTCGGTTTCGGTGGCCTCGCCAATCGTCGGTGCAACCTCGGTCGCCGAATCGACGAGTTCGGCTGTCAGGTCGGTGAGCTCGGTGAGTTCTGACTCGATGTCGTCGAGGACAGTTCGACGGGTGTCGGCGTCGATGTCGGGATGTCGACGCAGTAGGTCGACGTTGGTGCGAATACTGGTCAGCGGCGTACGCAGCTCGTGACTGGCGTCTTGTACGAGTCGGTGCTGTTGGGAGCGTGACGCGTCGAGCGACGTCATCATCGTGTTGAAACTGGCGGCCAAGTTTCCCAACTCGTCGGTGCGGTCAACCGCGATTCGTTCGCCGAGATCGCGGGTCTGGGCAACCCGTTCGGCTGCCGCGCTGAGTTCATACACCGGTTCGACTGCACGACTGGCAAGGAACCATCCCATGGCGCTGGCAGCGGCAGCGCTGAGAAGACCGAATCCAACGATGCGGCCCATCAGCCCAGACAACGCGTCTTCGACCGTGTCGAGTTCGCGCACCAACTGGACGGCGCCGAGGTCGCCGACGCCAGTTGTATAGATGCGATAGCGCGTGCCGTCGATCGTTTCGGTGCGATAGATGCCACCCTGCCCCTTGCGGGCAATGGCGAGTTCGTCGTCACTCGCCGAGATTGGGGTGCACCCAATGCGCAAGCTTCCGTCGGCCGTAATCAGCTGTTGAATCGTCGTGACACTCGGTGGAAGCCGATTGCGGCGCCCCCGTTCGGCCACGAGAGCCACACCCGCTTCGTCAAGGGGTTGCGTAGAAGTGTCGTTGCACGACAGCCGACGCAGGTCGAATGCGTTGGCAAGCGCAGGAAGATCTCGGCGGTCAAAGGTTGGTAGCGAAGCGGCATCGCGGCGGAGTTGGTCATCGATGCGGGATCGAGCGAGGTTCGTGGTGGTTAGTGCCGTGCCCAAGCCGGCCACAGCTGCGGACACAAGCACGACGATGCCGATCAGCAGCGCGATGCGCGCTCGTAGGCTCATCGAGTCAAGCCGGTGTGTAGAGCCGTCACGGTGGGGTCCATCGTCAGTCGGAGCGAGCGACGTAACCAACACCGCGCACGGTGTGGATCAGGCGGGGCTCTCCGTCGGCCTCAAGCTTGCGACGTACGTAGCCGATGTACACGTCGAGCGACTTGGACCCCGTCTCGAAGTCGTAGCCCCAGATGCGCTCATAGATAAGGTCGCGGCTCAGTACGACATTGGCGTTGAACAAGAGAAGTTCGAGTAAATCGAATTCGGTTTTGGTGAGCTCGATGAGTCGATCGCTTCGGGTGGCTCTTCGCGATGCGAGGTCGAGGGTGAGGTTGGACAGGTTGAGTTGCTCGCTGTCGGTGCCGGACACGCTTGTACGGCGCAACAGTGCCCGAAGCCGCGCCAGCAGTTCTTCGAGCGAATAAGGCTTCACGAGATAGTCATCGGCGCCAGCGTCAAGGCCAGCAACACGATCGGCAATTTCGTGGCGTGCAGTCAACATCAGAATTGGGGTTTCAATGCCTCGCTCCCGGGCTCGGCGGCACACGGTTAGACCGTCGATGTTGGGCATCATCACGTCAAGCACGATCGCGTCTGGGGTCTCGCGATCGATGAGTGCCAAGGCCTCGGAGCCTTCGGTCGCAGCATGCACGATGTAGCCCTCAAAGGTAAGTGCACGCGCCAGCGCTTCGCGAACGGCGCGATCATCTTCAGCGATCAGGATGGAAGCGGCGGCAGTGGCCATAACGGCAGCGTAGAACGAGCCGATTGCACCTTTGGGCCCGGGCGTTGCATTCTTGATGAGTTCTTGCATGCCGTGACTGGCGTCGCCGATGACCGGCGCTGTCTCACCGTGCGCTTGTGGCGTCTACGATGTGCCTGTGACACGCCGAAGTTCCTGGGGGCCGGGAGTTGCAGCGCTTGTTGCCGGATTGTTCGCTGTGGCGATTGTCGTCGTGTTGGTAATCGGTCTCGTTGGATTGCTCTGACGATTGGCCTGGCGATGAGTCGGAACCGCTAGGTGGAATGGGGCGAGATGACGTGATCGGCCACACCGGATAGGTTTGTAGTATCACCCCGCTTCAGGGGCCTGCACGGGGAGCGATGGTCATTCGACGAGTAGTAGCAAGTGGACTCGTGGCGATTGCAGTGTTGCTGGCCCTTGCGGCCAGCGTCTTTGGGTATGTCGAAGGTCACTTCCACGATGAAAATGCCTTCGTCGAGCAGTCCGCGGAACTTGCGGGCAATGCCGATGTTCGCGAACATGTTTTTGAGGGTTTTCGGACAGAACTGATCAGCTTGGCTGACGAGCTCAGCGAAGCTGAGAGCGAACGGGTCGACGACGCCGAAGCAACGGCGCCCGCGATTGACCTGTCGAACTTGTTCGGCGAAGACGGCGATGAATCAGACGATGAGGCTGACGACGACGCCGGAACCGAACCGATCACCGACAGTCGAATAGCTCGTGACCAGGCGATCGAGACCATCCTGCTCGATGCCCTCGAGGGAGACGCGTACCAACGGGCATTTGTCGATTCGTTACCTGACACTCGTGAACAGATCATCGCTACCGCTGAAATTGACGCAATTGAACAGCTGCGCAACCCGGGGCTCGTCGAGTTTGATATGCGCAGCTTGTATCCATCTATCTGGGAGCAGTTGGCGATAAACCCCGCAACGTCGTCAATAACAGAGAACCCGCTTCCGGACAGCTTCGGCATCTTCAAGGTTGCTGACCGAGACACGACTGCTGACCCGCTGTGGTCCGCGGTTAAGAACGCTCCACGATGGCAAACACTTACCTTTATCGGCGCGCTGTTGACGCTGATCGCCGCGGTGGCCATTGCAGATCGTCGTCCGTCGACGATCATGCAGTTCGGTGGCGGTTTGATCTGCGCCGGGATTTTGGTTGTTGTCGTTGTCTATGTGGTGCGAGCGCTCGTGCCGTTGCTCGTCGGAGACGGCACGTCTGGGCCGGTCGTTGCCGTGTACGGCGTAACCACCTGGCGTTTGGTGCGTTCGATGTTGTGGCTCGCCGGCATTGGTGCGGTGCTCGGAATCGTTGGTTGGGTAGCCAGGCTCATCTGGCCTGATGAGTGGGTTATCGACCACGTTTCTGACCAGGGCGGCGTGCGCTCAATCAAGCGTCGCCGGGGCACTCCTGCTGCCGAGCAAGCAGCTCCGATCGCGGCGATGGGCGGCACTGCTGGCTATCCGCCTCAGGCGCCGTATGGCTATCAGCAGCAGTGGGGCCAGCCATATCCGCCGCCGGGTTATGCGCCCCCGGCCCACGCCGGCCAACCTTATGGCGCTGGCGGTTATCCGCCCGGCTACGGCCCGCCACCTGGCTACGTCTACCCAACCGGGCCACTCGCCCAGCCGACGCAGGGACCTGCCGACTATTCACCGGGCCGCCCGACGGTTCCTGTTCAACCGGTTGATCTTGATGGCGATGGGCCGCCCCAGGCAGGGCGGGCCGCCGGTGTTGTGCCCCGTGTGGTCGCCACAACCGACGTTGATCCCGCGATTCGAGCGGTGCAAATTCCTGCCGTTGACGATGCGCAACGAACCGAACAGTCACCGGCGGCACAGCCTGATCCTGCGGGGCCGGCTGCTGGCCCAGCGGACGATGAATGGACTACCAAGTCCGAGTGGTGACACCGTCTGGTCGGCGTCGCAGATCCTGAATCGGGTCAGCTCGGCGACAAGAACTCTGAGGCGACCCAAACCGTGTTGCCGTCGATCGTCAACTGCCACCAGGTGAAACCGTCAGATGTATTGACGGCGCAGTCTCCCGTGGCTCGCAGCCCAGTCGTAGCCCGGCTCGATTCGCCGAGTTGCGGTGATTGGGCCGAGGGCTCAGCGCGATGTTTGAGCGCCGCGCTGTTGGTATCGACCTTGTAGCTGGTGGTGGTGACCGGAAGATCCGCCACCTCGCAATAGGTCAAACCGTCGGGCAGCGGCGTCGGCACCGCTGTTGTTGCTTCGGGCTGGTTTTGTTCAGCTTGATCTTCTTGACCGCCGACGGGTGCAGGGTCGGACACCTGATCGGCGATGGGCGTCGATTCGACGACGTCAGCGGCGACGGCTGTCGAAAGAGGAATGTCGACGGGCGTAGGAGCTGGGTTGCTGAGTTCGGTCGCGCCGTTGTCGTCGGAGTCAACGAGAAGAAACCACAATGCCAACATGACGGCCACAGCGAGCAGCACGACGAGCACGCCGAGAACAGACCTGTTGGCGCCGCCGGCAGGTCGGTTTGTGGATGTATCGGTTTCGATGTCGAAGACCATTGGCCCAACGCTCGCAGTCATTGAGGTCCGATGCAAGCACCCCCGCAATGTTCTCAGTTGAGCTGAGCGTGTCACACACGAAAGGCTGCTACACCAAGGCTGCCAAAACCCCTTTGAGATAGCTGCCTTCGGCAAAGCCGATTGGGTGATCGATCGCGTGGCCTGTGCGAATCACGCTGTGAGGCCGACGGCCTTCGTCTCGAAGCGTTTTAATAATGAGATCGGCGAACTCAGTCTCACCAACTCGGCTCGAACATGATGATTGAAAGAGAATTCCGCCAGGTCGAACCAGGGCAGCACCGAGTTCAGTCAGGCGCCGATATGCGCGCAAGGCTGAGCCGACGGCGCTCTGCCGCGGTGCGAACGACGGCGGGTCGATAACAACCAGGTCGAACGAACGCCCTTCAGCAATCAACGCTTGCATTGCTTCGAACGCGTCGGCCACGTCGGTCGTGAGACGGCTGTTCCCAAGACTGGTGCGATTGGCTTGCCAGTTTGATCGCGTCGCGGCAATCGCGTGAGGACTGAGATCAATGCTGTGTACTGATCGTGCACCACCCATGGCGGCGTGCAGGGTGAACCCCCCGGAATTGCAGAACACATCGAGCATGTCGACATCGCGGGCACGTTCACCGACGAGACGGCGGTTGTCGCGCTGGTCGAGGAAGTGGCCCGTTTTTTGACCCTCGACGACGTCGGCGGCGAAGGCAACGCCACGCTCGAGGAACTCGACCGGTTTGGTTGGGGTGCTTCCCCAGAGCGTCGAACCATCGTCGAGTTGCGGCGGAAGTTGAGCTTGTACTTTGCGACTCGTGCGCAACACCACCGATGTGGCATGGAGGGCTTCAGTAGCGACGGTGATCACTGATTTCAGGTAGGGCAACCAGGCCAGAGTGTCGAGACGCACCACGAGCGTCGACTCGTACCGGTCGACCACCAGTCCCGGAAGCTGATCATTTTCGCCGTGCACGACACGCCACGCGGTAGTCAACGGGTCGTCTTCAAGCGCTGCCCTGCGGTCGATCGAAGTCAGCAGTCGTTCTTCAAAGAAGTCGTGATCGATCGACCGCGAGTCGCCTTGGTGAAGCATGCGGATGGCTATTGGGCCGGTTGGGTCCCATAGACCAATCCCGCGAAATGCTCGTTTGGCGTCGAACACCACCGCTAGTTCACCGATCGCTCCATCTCGGTTGACACGGTCGATCGAGTCGCGCCAGATCCAGGGGTGGCCCTTGCGAACGGCGAGCACCGCGTCGCGGTTGCAGTGGGCGGCGACGCGTTGATCCGGAGGATCTGGGAGGTCGACGACAAAGCTCACGCGTCACGCGGGGATCTGTCGCTAGTGAGGGCTGGTGAATACATGAGTGGGTTGTCTCCTGTGCAGCACAATCCGTGATTCGTGTCGTTCTTATCAACTTGTGGGTGCATGACGTCGCCCGAGTACAGGCGCTGCAATCGAATAGCGTGCGTTCCATGATCGATCACCAGCCCTCTGGTAACGACCGAGTGATCGTTGTTGATCACCCACTTGTGCAACACAAGCTGACGCTGCTGCGTGACGAACGCACGCCGGTGGCCCTATTTCGCCAACTCATTAAAGAGGTGGCGATGTTGCTCGGTTACGAAGCGTTGGCACAGGCGGCAACGGTTGACGCAAATGTTGTCACCCCAATGGGTCCTCACGCAGGCTTGGCACTAGCCGATGATCCGGTTTTTGTCTCGGTACTGCGTGCCGGTAACGGGCTGCTCGATGGGTTGCTCATGTTGGTACCGACGGCGAAGGTGGGCTTTGTTGGTATTGCTCGAAACCACGAAACGCTCGAGGCAGAGTCGTACTACACGAAGTTGCCGAATTTTCGAGGTCGTGATGTCTTGCTGATCGATCCGATGCTCGCCACAGGAAATACGGCAGTAGCTGCGCTTTCAATGGTGCGTGAACAAGGCGCGGCGAGGGTTCGTCTTGTAAGTCTGGTGGCGTCGCCAACAGGCGTGGCCCACGTGCTCGAGGCCGACGCTGATGTCACGATTGTGACGGCAGCGGTCGACCCAGAACTCGACGCGAAGGGCTACATCGTGCCTGGGCTGGGCGATGCGGGCGACCGAATCTTCGGCACCTGAGTCTCGGGTCGCGGAGAGCCGTTATGGCCAGAGTCCGTCGACTGGCAAGCGCGATGACTAGATTGACCCCGTGATTGCAGCGCTGCAGTGGGGTCCGCCACCACTTGCCGACTTCCTCGCGCAACAGCTCCAGCTGCGAGGGTTCGATGAACCCGACGCCGCTGGCTGCGCCAAGCGGCTGGCCGCGGCCTCCGGCCCGGCCGCAATTGCTGCACTCTTTGTTGACCTTGGGGCCTGCAATCTGCTCGATGGTGATGTGGACGGTGCCGTGGCCTCTTGGCGGCGGGCTCTCGCTTCGGGTCAGGCGGCACCTGCAGCTCAAGCCTCGCTATCGCTGGGTTTGCTCTATGAGCATCTTGGTTTGCGAGAACGAGCGTTCGCTCTTCTTAGCGTCGCGACCGACCACCGTGTTGAGCCATTTGCCGCCCAGGCCGCGCTTGCATCGGCGCGATGTCGCGTTGCCGACGGTGATGTTGAAGTAGCGCTTGAAGACCTCGAGCGGCTTAGCGAAGGGCTGATGTACTCGCGGGTTGAAAACCCCATTGTTGTCGATGCGCTGGTTGGGCTCGGGGAAGTAGCCGTGGTGGCTGGCCGCCCAGACCGCGCCGAACGTGCGTGGCGAGAGGCGGCGCGGCGGTTGCCCGATGGTAATCAGCCGGTCTGGGATCGTCTCATCGGCCTGTTGCACAGCTTGGGTCGCAGCGAAGAAGTTCTTGGCCTGATCGACGAACGGAGCCACGCGCTGTCTGGGCTCACTCCAGGAGCTCGCTTTGGCCGGGCTCAGTTGCTTGAGTCGCTCGGTCGTCGAGATGAAGCGATCGAAATGGTTGCTGCTATCGACGGATCGGAACTTGAAGCGGCCGATCGATTCATGCTCGTCGAACTGCTTCAGAACAATGATCTTGTCAACGAAGCGATCGATGAACTTGAAGGGCTGCTTCAGCATCCGGTTGCAGGCCAGCGCCTGCGTGCCCACTTCATGCTTGGTCAGACATATGTTGAACACGGCATGCTCGAAGACGCTGCCGACATGTTCCAACTAGCGGCTGAAGCCACCCATGCCTACTGGTCGCCACGTGCCCTCATTGAGCTCGGCGATCTGTGGGACGGCCAGGGTGATTCGTCTCGTGCGATTGAGTGCTGGGTCGACGCGGCGGCTAGCTCGGTTCCGATGCTGCGCAAAAATGCCGCGGACCGGCTGACGTCTCGAACGGCGCTTCCTGTGGCGGAAGTCGACGCCTACGGTGCAAACGATGGTGTTCCCGAAGCCGAAGAAGTTGTCGACCCAGGTTTGGAGACTGCTGAAGACTCAGGTTTGGTTGACGCTGAGTTCGCATCGCAGGTAATCAGTGCTGATTCTCGCGACTCGCTTGTCGAACCGCAGGTTGCTGCTGCTGAAATGGTCGGAGCTGACGCGGTGCACTGGGCCGACGAGTCACCATCGACCGTTGACCTTGACCATGTCGATTCGGCACCGCACGTCGATGACCTGGATCAGCAACTTGCGGTGGCAGCCGAAGAAATCAGGATCGCAGCCGAGGCGGCGGCACGATCAACGCCGACGCACATTCCGCTTCGGTCGAAGTCAGATGGTGCCGCATCGTCTGTTGGGTCGGTGTCTGACGCAACAGACCAAGTCGATCATGGTGAGATAATCGCAGATCGAACCGTTGTACCGCTCGAAGCCGGTCGCTTGAATCCGTATCAGGAGTTAGCGCCCGACGATATTGCCCTTCAGGAGTCGCTTCAGCCTCGCCGTGATCCGTACCGCGAACTAGCACCGGAGTTCGAGGCCGAAGTGTCGGGCCAGAGGGCGCACGCCGATGCTGGTACCGAAGGCTCGGGCGCGACGGGCGGGTTCTTCAGTGGGCAGCTGGAAGCGGAAGAGATTCCGGTGAAGCGGCGACGTCGACGCGACAACAAATAGAGGGACCCAACGTTTCGGGGTCAGGCGGCAGCTGGCTGTTGATCGATAGTCGAACCGCAGCCGTCGGCACGCTTGTTGACCGTAATGCCGCGAGGAAGAGCGTGTAGCAGGGCGGGCACATGGGTGATCACACCGACCATGGCGCCTGATTCGCGGAGCCCGTCGAGAAGGTCAATCGCCCGTTCAACGGAACTGGCGTCGAGCGATCCGAACCCTTCGTCGATGAACAATGTCTCGATGCGTACACCACCAGCCTGTTCCATGACGACGTCGGCCAAGCCCAGAGCGAGGGCGAGCGACGCTTGAAAAAGTTCGCCGCCTGACAATCCCGCTGTAGGCCGTAGCGAGCCGGTGACGGTGTCTTCGATTTCGAGGTCAAGACCCCACATGCCGCGGCGATTGTGCCCCTGGTGGGCGACACACAACTGGAATCGGCCGCGCGTGGATTTTGCGAGCCGGATGTTGGCGAGCTCGACGATGTCACGCAGAAACGCGGCGAGCACCCAGCTTTCGAACGGTGTGCGCCGCTCGTTGTCACCCTTGGCCAGAGCTGCAACCCTGATGAGACGCCGGGTCGCGTCGTCGTGTTCTTCAAGACTGGCCCGTCGTTCAGAGATGCGCGCCAGCTCATCGTCGATTCGATCGCAAGCGCTGGATCGCTCGATAAGACGTCGGTTCGCTTGCTCGTGTCGTGACGTAGCCATTGCCGACCTCTCAGCGAGTTCCGCGGAATCGGCGACGTGGTCGGGCACGTCACTCAGCTCAACGAGCTGACCCTGTAGCTCGTGTTGGCGCGCCTGAAACGCTTGTAATTTCGCTTCGAGTTCTTCGAGCTCGAACGCCGTCAACGAGCTGGCTTGTGCGTGTTCCGCTGAAGTAAACGGTGAGTCGGCTAGTCGGATCTTCAGTTGGTCGACCAAGGTGACACGTTGATCCTCGAGATCGCGAGCGAGTGTTGCCGACTGATGCAGCTCTGACAAGGCGGAACGCGCGGCGGCGATAGAGGCGGACTGCATCGCAAGCGATGCCTTGGTGATGCCGTCGGTGTCTGCGGCCAATTGTCGAAGTCGCTGTGTTGCTTCTGCAAGCTGATGTTCGACAGATTCCAGCTTTTGTTCGGCTGCAGTGACCTTGTGGGCGACGATGTCGGCGGCCTGGACTTGATGGGCAAGCTCATTGCGAGTACGTGCACGGTGCAGATCGACCTGTTTGGCTTTTTCGAGCTGCGCCTGTAGTTCGTGGCGTCGAGAACGGAGATCTCGCAGCGTGGTATTCGCCGATGAACCGAGCGAGACCATGAGACGGTGTTGGTTCTGCGCGGCGTCGTGGTGAACCTGCTTGCAATGCTCAAAGGCCTGTTGCAATGTGGCCAAGCGTCTGTGTGCGCTGTCTCGTGAACGGGTTTGGGAAGCCAGTTGGTCGGCTCTGTCTTGGGACTTGAGTGCCTCGCGTTTCGCCTGATCGAGTTGCTGTACAAGTGTTGCTTCGTCGTTGCCCAGCTCACCAGCGGCGGACACGTGGTCGCGAAGCTGCTGTTCGAGTTCGGTGCAGCGAGCTCGGGCAAGGTCGCGTTTGGTTATCGCATCGTCGAGTTCGACTGCTTCGACAGGAGCATCATCGTTCGCAATTGAAGCTGGTGCAGGATGCTCGCACGAGCCGCAAACGGGGCAGCCGACATCGGGTTCAAGCGTGGTCGCCAAACGTTGTGCTGAGCCAGTGACATATCGATTAAACACTCGTGAAGCATGTTGCTCAGCGAACGCGAGGTCACGACGCGCCACCGGCAGTTGATCGAGAACTGACGAGCGTTCCTGGTGGACGCGAACTGCCTCTTGGGCGTCACTCAAGGCAACGATCGCCATCTCTGCGGCTGACTGGGCGACGGGATACCGCTCTGCAGCGAGATCAGCCTCGGCACACACCGAGGTCTGCGCCTGCACAATGTCAGCTGCCTCGCGAAGGTCGTGCTGGGCCGCGTTTACCGCCACGGTCGATCGGTCGAGTTCGGCCCGCAATTGCAACAGACTCTCAGTGTTCGCAATTTCGGTGGAAAGGTCGATTGCGTCAGAGTCAGACGCGAGTGATTCAAGTTCAGCCTTGAGGTTGGCTATGCCAACTTGAAGGGTTGCGTGATGCTCGAGGTGAGTTGCGAGAGTTGCGCTCGTTGCCCGTCGCGAGTCAGCGATCTCAGCGACGTACTGAGCTTGTTCATCGTGACGGGCGAGGGTCTGACCCTGCTCACCCATGCTCTGTTCAAGTTCAGCGAGCCGATGGTCGATGTCGACAGTCGTGGCAGCGTCAGCAGGGTCAAGATCGAGACCGAGATCGAGCAGGCGCCGATGAGCCATTTCATGATGGTCGGTGAGTTGCTGGCGGACCGCGTCGCGTCGCTGCTCGACATGGGCTAGCTGGGTGCTCACCGTCACGACAGGGTCTGCCTGGCGTGCCCGTTCGATATCGGATCGTCTATCGCTCACATCTGCGTTGTGACGTTCGTGAGCAGCCAGCTCGTCGACGAGAGCATCGCGTCGACGTCGCCGCTCGTCGTCGGTTTGGGCTTGTCTCAGAGCGGCTGACGCAGTCGCGGCTTCGACGGCAAGCGTGGTGACGACCTCTTCTTCTTGGGCGAGGTCTGTCTGTCGAAATGCTTGAAGCGATGTACCTAGATCGTCGTGAGCATGCAACGTGGCGTCGCCGGCAAGTGACAAGACATCGCCAGCGAGCTCGTCGAGACGAGCGTCGAGAGCGAGTAGATCAGCTTCGTGGGAGCGCCCGGCTTGTCGCGCTTGTTCGTCGAGCGCGGCGGTGACGTCGTCGAAGACTTGCGAGTCGAACAGTGCGCGCAGTACTTCGCGACGCTCGGTGTTGGGAGAGGTGAGCATGCGGCTGAACTCGCCTTGCGGAAGCAACACCACTCGCTCGAACTGCTGGCCTGTGAGACCAACGAGTCTGCGGCAGTGATCGTTGACTTCGTTGATGCGGTTTGCGACAGCGGTTGGGTGGCCGTCGGTGTCGAGCGAGAACAGTGTCGCTGAAGCTTTTTGCTCGGTGAACCCGGAACCTCGTTGGCGGGGGCGCATCTGCTGGGGCTTGCGGGCCACGCGCCACATTTCATTCCCTGACGCAAAGTCAAGGGTCACAGAGCACTGCTGTTCTGGGGTCGCATGATCGGAGCGCATATGGGAATAGGTGGATCGACGCCCGGGAAGCGATCCATAGAGGGCATAGAACAACGCGTCGAAGATCGATGTCTTGCCTGCACCATTCTGTCCAGCGACGACAAACAATCCGAGATCTGCCAATTCGGCGAAATCGATCGTTTCGGTGTCGGGGTATGGCCCGAATGCCGAGACGGTGAGCTGGATCGGACGCATGGGTCAGGCCTGCTCAGCGGCGACAACTGCTGCTTGCAACAGAGCGACGTCGTCGGCATCGGGAGCATCGGTCACGGCGCGCATGAAGTCGGCTGCTAAATCCTGACGCGAACGGGTGCGTGTTGCATGACTCGTGAGCGCGCCGGGTTGAGTCGACCGCCGCGCTATGCGGGTGATCTCAACCAGATAGGGGAAGCGATCCTGTAGCCGGCGGCTTGCGTCTGCAACTGGGTGCGCATCGGTTAGCTCGATACGAGCGAACTGATTGCACGTGGCACCGGTTACGAGGTCTGCTATGGAACCGCGAACTGTTGCGACGCCTCGACCGACGCCGACTGGCATGGTCGTGGCTCGGACGTTTCCCGAGGCGCCGAGATCAATAATTACCACTTCTTTTGCAGCGGTTTCACCGAAGGAGTACGGCAACGGTGATCCGGAATATCGGATCGATGATTTCGCCCCGACGGTTTGCGGCCGGTGGAGATGCCCAAGAGCCACATAGTTGAAGCCCTCAAACACCTGCGCCGACACCATGCCCGCATCGCCGACAGCGAGGGACCGTTCGCTGTCGCTGGGCTCGGCGTTGGACACAAAGGCGTGGGCAATGACGATGCTTCGCATGCCGGCATGGTGCAGAGCGAGGTCTGCTCGGGCGGTGGCCGTCACATGACGCAGAACCGTCTCATGTGTCGATCGCAGCGTGTCAGGTGCGACTGTCGGCGCGAATACTGGGTCGAGGAATGGCACGGCGACAATCGCCAACGGCCCATCGTCGAACTGCCGGATCACCGGCGAAGCGGCACGACTGAATCCACCACGCAAAATCAGGCCCTCGGTGAGGAGCCCGTCAGTACTGCCAATGCGCTCGGCGCTGTCGTGGTTACCTGCAATTGCTGCTACATCGGCGCCTGAATCGATTAGCCGACGCAACGTGTCGTGGAAGAGTTCGATGGCGGCCGCTGGCGGAACGCTGCGGTCGAAGAGGTCGCCTGCAATGGTGACCAGATCGATGTCTTCGGCCTTGACGAGGTCAACAAGCCAGTCGCAAAATGCTGATTGTTGGCCCAACAGCTGGTGATCGCCAAACGAACGCCCCAGATGCCAATCACTTGTGTGCAGCATGCGCATGTGTCGAAGGTACGACGGGGGTGAGACAATCTCGGTGATGGTCGATTTGAAACAGCTGGCGACAGAACGAGCTACGACGAGTCACACCAAGCCAGGGCATGCTCTGTGGTTCTAACGTTGTTCGGTTGCGCGTGGCGCGAATACGCCCGGTTGCACTCTTCGCGAGGAAGGATGTGATGTGAGCTCGCCATTTGCCGACGTGTCAACGGCATCAACTGCCGCGATTCATGATGACTTCGCGCGCTTCGTCGCAGAGGTTGAACCGCGACTTCGACGTGCGTTGGTTGGAGCAGTGGGGGTTGACGACACCGCAGATGCCGTGGCCCAGTCCTTCGCGTGGGCGTGGGAAAATTGGCAGTTCGTTACCACGATGACGAATCCGGCTGGCTATCTGTATCGGGTTGCTCGTTCGAGCGTCCATCGACGTGTGGTCAAAACGACCAAATGGCTCGTCACCCACGACTCGACGCTGCCTGACTACGAACCTGGTCTTGGCGCTGCCATGGCGACGCTCACGCCGAACCAGCGAACGGCGGTCTGGCTTGTTTACGGATGCGACTGGAGTTATCGAGATGCTTCCGAGGCTCTGGGAGTCTCTGCGTCGACACTAGGAAATCACCTCGCTCGAGGACTAGCCAAGCTGCGAAAAAGCCTCGGAGAAGACGTACTGTGAGGGCGTCGAACGAAGTCCCTCGCGATCGCGAACTGATTGGTTGGATCGCGCAATTCGTTGATCATGTTGAAACAGCGACACCACAGACCGACGCGGACGTATTGGCGTCGTCGATCATCGACCCACCAACACTTGCCTCGGTTACGTACATCGGCCCAGAAATGGTCGAGTCTGTACCCGCCAGGTACGGCGCCCGAGTGGTCCAAGTGCTGACAATTGCTGCTGTATCGATTCTGGTGACGATTGGCGTCATGTCTGTAGACCGTACGGAGCGCCCTGAACTTGATGATGGCCGCGGGGTGATGAATCAAGTCAGTGACCTGAACCAGCAACGAGACCGTGAGCGAGCAAGGTGGGTGTTCGGACCCAACGGACCGCCTTTGGATCCGTCTGAAACAGCACCCGTGAACGTCGACCAAACCCCCACACCAGTCATCTCACCTACCGCTGAGGTCGAGCCGACGGCAATTGGCGCTGCTGGGCAGGGGCCCGGTGGAGCGGGGCTTGATCAACAAGGTGCAAACTTCCTGTTGCCGCTCATTCCAGAGTCAGGACCAACGGCCACCGCATCGGCCCCGAACTCACAAACATTGTCGCCGGGTCAGGGAAGCCTCGGTCAGGGAAGTCCGACTTCGACAGCTACAGCTCAGGTCACCGCAACGGCGTCGCCGGCGCCGACATCGACTGCTGCTCCCGCCGGGAGTCCGGCCCCAACGGTGATGTCGACGACTCCAACGACGACGCCAGCGTGGTTCACCGGGCCGACGTCGGCACCGAATGCGACACCTACCGTGACGCCTACTCCAAGTGCAACGCCGGCGGTGGTTTTGACGCCGGTGCCTGGTGGTAGTGCGACGCCGACGGTGGTTTTGACGCCGGTGCCTGGTGGTAGTGCGACGCCGACCGCGGTGATTTTGACGCCGGTGCCTGGTGGTAGTGCGACGCCGACCGCGGTGATTTTGCCGGATCCCAATCCAACGGCGACCGCGGTGATTTTGCCGGATCCCAATCCAACGGCGACCGCGGTGACCTTGCCAGATCCGGGTTCAACGGGCACTTCGCCGGGCGACTAGAACAGCGCCGGTGTAGCACTGTCGGCTCAGTCGATGCCGTGATCGATCGCGTATCGCATGAGCTCGTTTTTTCGACTGAGATGCAACTTCTTCAAGATATTGCGAACGTGATTTTCAACGGTCTTTTCGGCGATAAACAGTTGCTCCCCGATAGAGCGGTAGGTGTGTCCACGTGCGACGTGACGCAGCACTTCGCGCTCGCGGTCACTGAGAGCGTCGGCTGGCGACTCGGCGGTCTTCAGACGGCGAAATTCGCTCAACAGGAGTGATGCCAGCGACGCAGAAAAAACCGGTTCGCCTCGACTGGCCTTCCAAAGAGCGTTTCGCAATTCGTCTGGTGGGGTTGACTTCAGCAGGTAACCAACTGCTCCAGCTGCCACGGCGTCGAGCAGGTCTCGTTCGGTTTCGGACACCGTGAGCATCACGACATTGCAGAACTCGCCGCACTCGCTGGCGACACGTATACCGCCCCCCTCCGGCATGTGCAGATCGCTGAGAACGAGACCTGGTCGAAGCTCTTTGATCAGCGCTACTGCCTCGGCTGCGTCGGCCGCTTCTCCGACTACCTCAAAGTTCTCGCCGAGATCGGAACGAACGCCCGTGCGCCAGATGGGATGGTCGTCAGCGATGACGACGGATACGGGACCCAACGACGTCAAGTTGTGCTCGGTCATGGCACCCATAGTTGCACCTCGGTGCCTCGGCCGGGTTCGCTACGGATCGTGGCGCGTCCGCCGACCTGTTCAATGCGGCCGACGATGGATCCGGAAATGCCCATGTGCGGAATGGTTTGTGTCAGTGTCGACGTGTCGAAGCCGCGTCCGTTGTCATTGATCGTGACCAGGACTTCTTGGTCGCTGATGCCGGTGTCGTCAGGTTCGGCGAAGACAGTCACGCGCGATGCACCAGAATGTTTGGCAGCGTTTGTGAGCGCTTCTTGGGTTGCGCCGCCGAGTGCATCGACCACGTCAGAATCGCGTGGTGGTAGATCGTCGGCAACAATCACGTGAACCTCGAGGCCGTCACGGTCGCGAATCGCCGTAGCGACAGAACGCAGGGCGACTCCCAATGTTTGGGTGTTCGCTGGGCGATTGGCCTTTTCGCGGGCGCTGGACAGAAAGTTTCGCAGCTCGAGGTCTTGACGCCGTGCAAGGTCGACCAACTCAGAATCGTCGCTTCGTCGCTGTATGACAGCAAGCGTCTGCAGCACGCCGTCGTGCAAGGTGCGAGCTACTTCGTCGCGCGCTCGAACCATCTGTACTTCGTTCTCCGCCTGTCGAAGTCGTGCTGTCACATACGAAGCGATAACAGCAGCGAGTACGTAGAGAGCGGTCTTTGATGATTCCGACACACCCCATGCGTCGAGGGAGTTCCGTGCGTCGCCAAGCCAGCTGCAAATCCCGAGACCGATCGCGGCGATAACACCTCGCCGGCTACCGAATGCCACCGAGGCGCTGATAATGCCGGCAGCGGGCCATGCCCACACCAGCGACTGGACCCGCTCTGCGTCGTACACGTGCACATCGATGAGTAATCCGCCACCGGCAAGCGCCAACTCGGCGGCGATCGTTGTCGGCCGCAGCAGTAGTGCTGGGCGCGAGCGCAGCGCTACGGCTGTTGCTGCGGTGAATCCAGCGAGACCGAGAAGTAAGCCACCGGCTAAGGCGGGTCGTGTGAGGTATTGCCAGCCGAGGACGAAGCCGGCGACGGCCCATCCGACCGCGAGGCAGCGCACGGCAACGATGCCCCGGAGAAGCCCGTGGGTGAATCCGTGACTGGCTTCGATGCGAGCGGGTTCAAGACGGGTTTGCGCCCGACTGGTTGGTGCACCCACGAGTTCAACGTACCGGAGTGGGTTCTGGTGCGCGTAGGACCCAGTGCCACAGTCCGAGCAGCACGACGACCGATCCCACCAGCGCTTCTGGGGTTCCATGGGCCCATTGCTTGAGGGCGATTGACAGAACTGCAGAAATGCCAAGCAGCGAACGATGGCTTCCTTTCCAGGGTGCCTTTGGCGCGAGTAACGCACGACGCCCGACGTTGGAAACTGCGGCAATAATGCCTGCGAGGATCACAGCAGCGAACGCCATCAGTGGAAGTTTCTGGATCCACCACGTCGTGCTATTGACCGCGGCGTTGGGGAGCAACCCCAGAGGCATGAAGATCGCAGTGGCCGCGATGATGGCGGTGAAATGCCACAAGTAGACAGACATGGCAACGCTGTTTGCACCAACAATCGCGATCCACACCCGTGTTGACCTGGCAAGCCATGCGCTGATTGCTGGAGCCGCCGCTATCGCAGTTGCGCTGTACGCAGAACCGAAGAGCAACAGCGCCACAGTAGGTGGGTGCGTCGGAGAGTTCGCGAGGCCGGGAAAGTGAACCATCGCCGCGGGCCACGGTCCAAAGGCGACAGCGCTATAGGCAATCACCCATAGGCCAGAAGCGACGACGCCCAGCTTGTATCCGGTTGGAAGCCGACCATCGCGCCACGCGAACCCGGCGACCTGAAACAGCAGCCACCCAATTACCCAGTTGATGTGCGGTATGAGCGGAACAGCTGCGAACCGTGCAGCCTCGACAGCGAGGAACGCGGCGACCCCAACGACCGGAAGGCCAGTCGGGAAGCGCCGATACAACGGCAACACTGTTGGAGCGATTGCGGTATCGATCGTGTAGTTCGCCAAAAACCATAGTGGAATGGCTGCTGCGAGCGCGCCGGTCACGACGAGCGATGTTTGGCCGACGGCTAACCCAGCGACCAACAGAATCAACCACGCCCGTGCCAATGTCATTGCTGGTGCCAGCATGCGACGCAAGCGACCAATGACCCAGTCTTGTGGGCGGGCGTTGGCGTTTCGGTTGTGCGAATCGAGTGACATCGCGGTCGAGAATCCTCCCACAACAAAGAAAAGCGGCATCACCTGAAACAGCCAGGACAGCCATGCGAGGTCGGGGGCATATTCGAGAGCGTTTCCCGCAAAGAAGTCGCCGTTCTCGTCGGTTCCGACCGCCGTCGCCATCCAGTGGCCGAGGGCGACGAGGACCATGGCGATGGCGCGGTAGAAGTCGATGGCTCGGTTGCGATCGGAACGAGCGCCGCTCGCCAAGGCGGTCAACGAGGTGTTTGGAAATGCTTTGTCGGGCGCCAAGTCTGTTGAGTGAGTCATACCGCTAGTACGCCTCAAAAGTGGTTGCGGGGTCATCGGGGGAATCCCCCAAACATCGCTGGAGTCTCCCACGAGCGATTAGTGGTTATCTGCCCTTCTTTCGCAGTCGATGGTTTCGTAGCTTGACGGTGTCATCGACATCAACGAAAGGCACACATCATGGCAACAGCAAAAAACACCTCGCTCAGCAACGCAGCTTGGGAAGCTCCCGCCCACGCAGTCCACAGTTCCGCGTGGGTCGCAGGCACTCAGGTGTTCTTCGTGGCCTCGCTAGTCGCAATGATCTGGGGAATCAGCCAGATCAATCTTGACGTTTGGGCGCAGGGATACCTGGCGATGGGAACCATGATGTGCGTATTCGCTTCAATCAACCTGGCGAAGACACTTCGAGACGTTCACGAGGCTTCACGACTCACCAAGCGAGTCGAGGGCGCAAAGCTTGATCGCTTTCTTGCTGACCACGACAGCTTGAGCACCGTTTGAGACACAAGGTGGCCAAGGCTACGCCGGCTCCGATGATGGATTCTGAGCCGGCGTCTGATCCGGTGTGATTGTCGCCGCATGCGCACCGTGCATGGTCATTCGTTTACAATTTGTACGATCACCCTCCAGATGCCAATAGGGCCGGGCGAACACGATGAAGAAAAGTCGAACGAGTGTCACGGCCGCTGTTGTGGCGGGCTCGCTGCTCGCGGGACTTCTGGCAGCGTGGCTGTGGTCGGGCCGAGTCGATGCTGACCGGACGGAAAAGCGCGATGACCTCAACCTCTATCTCGACGCGTCGTCGGCTGGCTGGGCAGAAGCAACAGATCAATTCTTCGCCGTGCCTGAGTCGGCAGCCAAGACTCTCGGCGCCGTGGCTACACAACTCGGTTCCCAGCGCGAGCAGGTGGCGTTGCTCGGTGAAACAATCAGGAACCACCCAGCCCTCGACTCAGCATTCATCGGCTTCCCCGATGGAGAATTTCTTTTCGTCGGGCGATCCGCACCGCCTGACACCGGGTTTAGAACTCGTGTAATCACGGTCGGCTCCGGCGAACGGGTCACCACCTTGGGCGAAACTGATGAGCGAATGGTCGAGGTGTCTTCACAGATCGACGTCAGCGACACATACGACCCGACAGAGCGACCGTGGTACACACCAATAGCTGCAGGGGCAGCGGAAGCGTGGACAGAGCCCTATGTTTTCGCTAGTAGTCAGGAACCGGGTATTACCCACAGCGTTGCCGTTTTGGATGGTGATGGTGAACTCGCAGCGGTGGTCGGGGTCGACATCAGCCTGGCGCAGTTGAGCACGTTTCTCAATGAACTCCGACCCGGGCCAAATGGAGAAGCTCTCGTCATCGATGGCAAGGCCCGGGTGATCGCGGCATCGCCGATGAATGAGGAACCGGTCGCATTTGGTGAGGGGCTGGTTCCGCTCGACGAGTCTGGCGAACTCGCCCCGCTGATCGATTCCCTGGTCGGCGACGCCGATGGAATTCGCTCTGCTCGGTCGGCTGAGAACGGCCGTACCACAGTGGCGAGACCGTCGAGCCGGGGAAGCGACTGGTATGTCGCGATTCGGGCACTTGATGAAGATTTTCTCGGCGATGGCACCGCGAACAGCACCGAGAACGCGGTCGGCATCGTCGGTGTGGGTGTTGGCGCAGCGGCGCTGACCGCCCTGGCAGCTCTGGGTACGGGTCGCTACTTGGGCACCTTGCGGTCAAACGCGAACATCGATGAGCTCACCGGTCTGCTTAGCCGGCGAGCGCTCAAGCGTCGACTAGAAGCCTCGCTTCGGTCCGGATCACATGTCACTGCTGCAATCATCGATATCGATCGATTCAAACCAATCAACGATGAGCATGGTCACATGGTCGGCGACCTGGTGCTGGCCTCGCTAGCGAAGCGTATTGGCGAGTTCGCCGCGTCGAATGATGCCGATGCGGGCCGGCTGGGCGGCGATGAATTCATGGTGGTCGCCGAGTCTGATCTTCCCTGGGACGAGCTCAACGATCGTCTCGTCGAGCCGGTCGACGTTGGCACCTTGAGCTTCACCGTTTCAGCAAGTATCGGAGTAGCGACCGCAGATCAGTCTCATCAACTCGATGCTGATCAGCTGATGAGCCGCGCCGATCACACCCTCTTCGTCGCCAAGCGCGATGGTGGCAACCAACACCGCAACGCCTAAAGATGTG
>CALKPY010000103.1 GCA_937991435.1 uncultured Acidimicrobiales bacterium | reverse complement strand
TCGGCAGTGCGGTCAGGGTCTTGCCAATAGCCCAACATGACGTGGAAGCCACGTGTGCAGTATTCGCCGTCGACACCGCGAGCGACGGTCTCGCCCGTAGCCGGGTCGACGATTTTGGCTTCAACGTGAGGAAGCACCTGCCCAACAGTGGTCACACGCGCCTCGACCGAGTCGGTAGTTCGAGTCTGGGTCGACACTGGTGAGGTCTCGGTCATGCCGTAGGCGATGGTGACCTCGGCCATGTTCATCTTGTCGATTACTTGGCGCATGACTTCGATGGGGCATGGCGATCCGGCCATGATGCCGGTGCGCAGCGATGACAGGTCACGCTTATCGAGTTCGGGGTCGCTGAGTTCGGCGATGAACATTGTCGGCACCCCGTAGAGCGAAGTGCACCGTTCTTGTTCGACAACGGCGAGAGTCGCCTGCGGGTCAAAGGTTGGCGCGGGGATCACCATCGTTGCGCCGAACACCGAACACGCAAGGTTGCCCATGACCATGCCGAAGCAGTGGTAAAAGGGCACCGGGATGCACACTCGGTCCTGCTGGGTATAGGCGCACATCTGCCCAACGAGTGCGGCGTCGTTCAGGATGTTGCGGTGGCTGAGCGTGGCGCCTTTGGGGTAGCCCGTGGTGCCGGAGGTGTATTGAATGTTGATTGGGTCATTTGCTTGTAGTGACGATCGGCGCTCATCGAGCTCGTCGTCGCTGACCGTCGCGCCGCCAGCGATCAGCTGCGCCCAGTCGTCGGTGCCGAAGCAGATGGTTCGTTCCAGGGCCGGGCACTGCGGCGCGACTTGTTCGGCCATGTCCTGATACATCGATGTGAGATATGAGGTTCGTGTCACAAGGATCTTGGCGCCCGATTGAACGAGTGCGTATTCGAGTTCATTCGTGCGATAGGCCGGGTTGACGTTGACCTGGATTGCCCCGATCACGGCGGTGGCGTATTGGATCCAGGTCCATTCGGCGTAATTGGGACTCCACATCGCGACTCGATCACCCTTGGCGACACCCAGCGCCATCAGGCCTTTGGCAACGGCATTCACTGTTTCGTCAAACTCAGCCCATGTCTGTCTGATGCCCTGGTGGGCAACGATGAGCGCCTGCTCGTGTGGGTATCGCAAGACCGTGGCTGCAAGGTTCTCGCCAATCGTCTCTTCGATGAGAGGAATCGTCGTCATTCCCGAGTCAATCGCCAAGCTCATGCCAAGCCCCTGTCGTTGTAGTGCTTTGTCGTTGTAGTGCTTTTGTCGTTGCGGCGGCTGAGGACCTGTCCCTATCGACACCTGAGCCGCTGCAACTCACACTAGGAGACATGGTGCTGGCTACTCAACCTGGTCGCTGGCTCGCGGCGTGGACCTGTCTTGTTGCCATCGTTGTGGGCGCCTGCGGAAGCGAACCAGCAACCATCACCGACGTCGCGGACCCAGTCGAGACCGCCGATTCGACGCCGTCGGTTCTTGCTACATCAGCCCCAACCGACGTGGCGCCAGCCGACGACCTTGCCCAGCCGCAGCCAAGCGCTGCGACTCAGCCCAGCGCAGCGGCTGAGCAACCAACGAACGACGGCGACATCTCGGGGTCGGTCAACGCCTACTTCCTCGGCCACCGGATCAACGCAGGCGATGATCTTGACGACAACCCCTGCGATGAGCGACATGAGGACGGCCCTTCCGAACGGGCATACGAAATAGCTGGCCAACTCATCGAGATCGTCGACATTGCGGTTCAGTCGACGAGAGCGTGCGATCGGGTCGTTATTGAGCTGGGCGAACAAGCCGGCCCAGGCGAGCCCTCGAAGAGCATTGCACTTTTCCCGTCAGAACACGTCGTCTCGAGTTCCCTGACCGACGAAGAGGTCGAGATCGTGTTCTCCGAGGCGATGGCTGAATGGTTCGGTTCTTTTCCGCCAGTGAGGACGTGGGCCGACATCGCTACAGGCGAGACCAACGCGGCTCTTCAACTTGACCGCGACTACGGGCCCACAGTGTGGGCAGGATGGGGAACCGGCACCGCCGCTGTTCGCTACCTCGATCGCCCCGCCCGCATCGTGATCGATGTGTTCCAGGCACCTACACCGCCGGGATACGTAGCTGGACCTGTGGGCAACTCTGAGTTCGGCGGCCCGATTCTCCTTGAACCGCTTCAGCGCGAGCTGCGAAGCGCTGGGATCTCGGCACCGATCACGATGCGTGGCCGGTCCTTCGGTTTCGAAGGAACGTCGGTGATTGAAATTCGGCCGTGGAGTCAGCAACCCGACTCTGTTCCGTCCGCGTGGAACGGCGTCTTGTTCGGAACTGCTCCACCCGGCCCGATCTTGCCAGCGTTTGCCGAATGGGGAGACTCAGGTCCCTGGCCGATTCAGGCACGCGGCTACTTCGAGCTCTCGCTCGATGGGCTACCACCTGGTGGTTGGCAGATCGCTGTAACGGCAAGCAATCCGGTTGGCTGTTGGTTCAGGGCAGTAGGGCAACAGTTTCGCATTGCTGATCAGTCGTTGCAGGGTGTGCCAACAATGCGAGCTGAGCCGTTTACGGTCGCCCCAGACTTTGGCGGGGTTGTTCCTGGCGAGAATACCGAAGTCCCATTCGACACGGTCATCACCGTGCGTGGGGAGAACTTTTCCACTCCGTCAAAGTGCTGAGTTGGGTACGACGTTCATGTCGACGAACCAGCCGACTTGCTCAATGCGCAGCCGCTCGACGAGCGCAAGCACCGCGGCCTCATAGTTCACACGCCAGCCCCGAAAGTCGTGCCATGCCTGGTCTCGATCGGGCTTGAGTTGCAAGCCTCGACCTTCGAGTTCAGAACAAAGTTGGTCGAACACTTCTCGGGTTATCGCCAATTCGGTTTCAGGACCGGGAGTCTCGGCAATAGGCAACCCGTACACCTCGGCGAGGCTGCGAAGGGTCGTGAAACCCGACCGCACGCATAGCGCTGCTCGAGGCGACCATTCGGTGTCGACGGTCGACATGAGCAACGACGCAGAGTCGAGCACCGTGGCCGCGGTCACCAACCACGACCGCCCGGGATAGGCCGACCGAAAGAATGGCAACGACGCATGGGTCGTGTGCGTTTCCTCGATTTCGAGAAACCAGTTCTCCCACTCGCTCCACACGCTGTCCATGTCATCGAGCCACCCGATTCGATGTGTTCGTTCGAGGAACGTCACCGGGTGTGGGGGTCTCCCCGCGCGTACTTCAAGTCTCGCGACGGCGACTTCCCGATCGGTATATGCACTGTAGATAGTGGGCAGATAGCTGATCATCAAGGCGACAAGTCCAAGTCCGATGAGCGCTTCAGCGATGATCGCCAGCAACGTCGCCAGCGAATCTGCGTCGCGTATCCCCAGGGTTGTCAGGGCCGATCCGCTAAGCACGAGCGCTTCTCGAAACCCGTTGGTGCCTAGCCCCCAATACACAAAGGAGAACCCGACAATGATGTGCCCCGCCCAAATACCCGGAAGCGTGACAAGCGCAAACGGAGCGACACGCGACTCAAGTCGGTCTCGCGCTTCGGGTGACGGCAGCCACTGACCGGCCTTGCCGGCGGCCCGCCCGATAATCCAGAAGTGGAAGCGGCTGATCGCCGGCCGCTCCGCTCTCGGTACGACCACCGTGAGCATCGCTGACCACAACGTGGCTACTACGAGCATCGCTCCAATCGCGATTGCCAGAATTTGCACCGCTACTTGCACGATCGCAAGCTAGCGAACGCCTACCCCGGTGACGCTACTGTCTCCAAAAGCTGCGGCTTCAAGCACAAGTCACCGTGTGGCGCTTTGCACTCTTGCGACGCAGCGCAAACGCGAGCAAGCACACTGGGCTGCGATGGACACGAGCGAATCGACAAGCAACGGACACCGCCCCCGCCCTGACGAGGTCGATGAATTGCCTGATGGTTGGCATTGGTCCGTTTACCGGGTGCTAGGCATCGCCGCGTTTTTGATTATTGCCATCTTCTGGATCTGGGCGTTTGCGAACCGCGACAGCATCCCGCATCCAGACGAGTTCGACGACGCCTCATTTGTCAGTGCCGCCGAGGCGATCTGCGCTCCACGCCAGGCCGAGATCGCATCGTATGTAAACCCAACCACGCTGGATCGCCCTGAGGAGCGCGCCGAACTCGTGCAAGCTGGTACCGAGCAGCTCGAACAAATGATTGCCGAACTCAAGGCGCTCCCGCTGCCGGCCGACGCTCAGGCAGCCGCCACGATCCCGAGGTGGATCGCTGATTATGAGCTGTACCTGCAGGATCGACGCGACTGGACCGAAGATCTCTTCGCTGGTGAAGACACCCCGTTCACCATCAGCGGCAACGAAGACGGTGTTCGTGTGACTGACCTGGTGCAGACATTTGCCGAGGTCAACGGCATGGACAGCTGCGCGCCAAGCCAAGACGCGTAGCCCGCACGCTTGCGGCGTTCAGTGATCGAGATACGAATCGCGTAGGTCTCGCTTGAGGATCTTTCCCGAGGCATTACGCGGCAGCGACTCATGAACAATTGTGACCAGCGACGGGACCTTGAACATCGCGACTCGTTCGCGCAGGAACTGTTGTAGTTCGCCAGCTTCGAGCGAGCGACCTGGTTTAACCATGACGTGGCAGGCCAACTCTTCGCCCAGGCGTTCGTGGGGCACGCCGTAGACCGCGGCTTCGTATACGGCATCGTGTTCATAGATCGCTGCTTCGACCTCGATGCTGTAGATGTTTTCACCGCCGCGCAACACCATGTCTTTAGCTCTGTCGCTGACGTACACGAACCCCTGCTCGTCAAGGTGGCCAATGTCGCCCGATCGCAGCCATCCGTCGACGATTGTGTCGGCTGTGGCTTCGGGCCGGTTCCAGTAGCCGCTGATCAGCGATGGGCTTCGGAACCAGATCTCGCCCGTTTCGCCCCGAGCGAGAACCGTGCCGTCGGCGTCGGTAACCCGCAATTCCATGATGGGAACCACGCGGCCAGTCGATGTCGGGTTCTCGACAAATGCCGATCCGCTGTTTTGGGGGCCGTAGGCGTTGGTCTCGGTCATGCCGTAGCCGAGACCAGGGCGGCCATGGCTGAAGTTGTGTTCGATTCGCTGTACAAGTTCAGGCGGCATTGGCGCCCCGCCCCCGCCGACCGAAACGAGTGACGATGTGTCGCGTTGAGCGAACGTTGGGGCTTCGAGCAGATCCCAGCTCATCGTCGGAACGCCGACAAAGTTTGTCACGCCTTCGCGTTCGATCAGCTCGAGGGCGCGATCGGGGTCCCATCGATGGGTCATGACCAGCTTTGATCCGCCGAGAAACGCGCCGAGCATGACAGGTACGAGACCCGTGACATGGAACAGAGGAACACACAGCATGAACACCGACTGCGGTGCGTTGTCGGGGTCAGTAACCGGTCCACCGGGCGGGGGTTCCACAAGAGCGCCGACTGCACCGCGTGCCGCAAATGCGAGCAGCGCATGGACCACGGCCCGGTGGGTCGATACCGCTCCCTTTGGACGACCAGTCGTTCCCGAGGTGTAGAGAATCGTCATGTTGTCTTCGGGCTCGATTTCCACCTTGGGCATATCCGCACCGTCAACGATCAGATCTTCGAGAGCGGCAACCGAACGAAATCGGTCAGTACCTCGCACGCCGACCAGGGTGACATTGACCGTTTCACTATCGGGCCTTGGGCCGAGAATGCGCTCCAGGCGCTCTTGGTCAGCGAGAACCACGGTGGCGCCCGAGTCTTCGATTGCGAACAACAGCTCATCTTGTTGCCACCACGCATTGAGGGGAACCGCGACGGCGCCAATCGAAACAATGGCCACGAAGGAAGAAATCCATTCGGGATAGTTCCGCATCGCAAGCGCCACTCGGTCTCCGTGTGTCACCCCTAGTTGGTTGGCGAGTACGTCGCCGATCTGCCCCGCCTGACGCAGCACATCGCTCATGTTCCAACGCTCGTCTTCGTAAACGAGAAACTCATCGTCGGCCAGCGCAGCCAGCTCAAACAGCGCCGTGATATTGGTTGGAGCGCCCGCAAACTGCTTCATGGGCAGCCCATCAACTTCGCGTTCGACGATTTCGAACATTGTTCCGGGAGCACACACTGTGGTGCACGCCTGCTCAAATGTCATTGTCATCAACATGCTCCTCGAAGGTGGCCGCGACAGGACAAGCCCAACCCGGTCCTCCATACTGCATCTGACAAACAGCGGTATCCAATGCGAGGACCCGAGAGATGTCGTTTCAGGACAACACCGAAGACGATCGCGGCCGGGCCCCATCGCGTGTCGGCGGCTTGTTAGCGGTGGCAGTTGTAGTCGTCGCGCTCGCCGCGTTGGCATCACAGGTGGTCGGACCAACGGCGACGGGCGACAGCGCCGAGCCGACCCGGACCCCCAACGACACAAGTCCGCGTTTCACCGGCGATGCGGAACCTGCCGAGGAGCGAACAGCGGTGGTGGACAACGCCGCACCACCAACCGTTGAGCCAGTTCGAGGTCTTCCCGAGCCGGTTTCGGTCGGTTACGCACTGATCACCGACGAGAGCGTTGGCCTGTGGTTGTTCTATGGCGGCAGCGACCCGTTGCAACGACTCGATCTCGACACTGGCATCGTTGACACGTTCGACGTCCGCGCAGCACCCACGTTGGTCACGGGCGGCGAGTTGGTTTTGCGTGCCAGCGGCAGCATTGGTTGGGTAGGTATCAATGACCCAGGAGCGATTGCGCAAGGTTGGGTTTCGGCTCGTGTACACGAGGCCGACGAACCAGGTCAGGTGTGGTTGTTCTCAGAGATGACATCTGACTGGGTCCGTCAAGACCTGGCGACGCGGGCGGAACTTGAGGTGCGCAGCCTGCCTTCGGTCGGTGCGCCAATCGCTCACTCCCCTGACCTTGCGAGCTTTGCGGGTGGAATCTATGCGTGGTTCAACGATGACTATCGTCGAGTTGCTGATGGTCAGCCTTTCGCCTTTAGCGACGATGTTGTCATCACCGCACAGTGCGGGCCCACACTGTCTGACTGCACGGTCGAGTGGCTTGACCGTGAAACCTGGAAACCGCTACCTGTCGTTACGGCCGATATGTGGCCGGACCCACCCGAAGAGGTGCTGTCGCCAGACGGTCGCTTCGAGGCCGTCCTTAAGGGTGCGGGGGAAGTACGGGTTATCGATCGCACGAACGGGCGGGTGACGACCTACGGATTTCCGGTGCATGATGACGGCGGCGAGGTTCTCCTCGTAGCGAAGCCTGCGCCCTGACGTCAGGTGAAAACGTCAGCAGCTGCAGCAAACCCTGCCGCTGCCATGCGCCTACTGCCGCTATCGAGATCGACTCCGTCGAGTTGCTCTTGTCGCAGCCAGCGGAATCCCTGGCTCTCATGATTGCCAACAGGCTCGGAGCCAGCAGGAGCGATAACCAGAAAGCGCACATCGAGATGCAGATGCGCGTCTTCGGCCGGTGGGTCAACGGTGTGCACGTCGACATCGATCGGCGGACCAACGACCTGCAAGCCGTCAATTCCGGTTTCTTCCGTCGCCTCGCGCCACGCCACGTGTGCCAGGTTCATGTCCCCGTCGGCATGGCCGCCGGGCTGAAGCCACCGCTGCAGTTTGGTGTGAAATAACAGCAGGCAGGCTTGGCGGTCAGGGTCAACCACGAACGCCGAGCCGGTCAGATGGCCGGGGCGACACGTTCTAACGGCTATGTCATCGTGAGTTCGGATCAACAACTCGACCTGTGATCGATGATGCTCGAAGCCGGCCCCTGAAGCGCTTGTCAACCAGGCGAGGGCATCGTCGCGTACGGTCGATGACGCGAGGTCACGTAGCAGTTCAAAGGACATGACCTCCAGCCTGACACATGCGACTCAGGAGTGGTCGTAACTCGATTCATGTGATCTCGGCTCGAGAGCCGCCGTTCCAATCGCTCTGGTCGACCCAGACGCATCGAGGGTCGTCGGCAGCCCAGCGGTGATGCCAGTGCTCAGGCCCTGATCCTCCGCCGCCTGGAACGAGCACGATTCGAGACACCTCAGTCATTGGACAAGTTCAGCATCTAGCACGCCAGCGCCGGTCCTATTTTCCCATGACGATCAGACAACAAACGCCGGTCCGTCGAACCGGTCGATCGTGACGAAGTCTTCGACCGGCTTGCGGCGCAGCTTCGTCAGCTGTTTCACAGGCACCCCCAATGGCAGCATCGCCGCTACCGCATGGTGTTCGGGGATTCCCAGCAACGACTGAACCTCGGATTCTTTCTCGGCGAGATACGTCGTGAGCACTCCGCCGAGGCCCTCATTGCGAGCCGCCAACAAGATGTTCCATACAAGTGGATAGATCGAAGCGCCGCTGATGACCCCCACCCGGTTGAGGTACTTGTCAAAACTGGCCACAACGGCAAGGTCAACGGTGACGACGAGCACGACTGGCGCTTCGACCATTTCATGCACGCCAGGAAACGTGACCGGTCCATCGTCGGCACGTATCGCCTGTTCGTCGATACTGGTTGCCACAATCGAGTTCCATGGCGCTTCGCCCGCAGCGACTTGTGCTTGATAAATGGCGGTTCCCTCTCGAACCAGCGGTACGAGGGCTTCGCGCAGTTCCCGATCACGAAGCACGATGACGTGTTGGCCCTGCCTATTGCCACCGTTGGGAGCGAATCGCGCGTTGTCAAGAATGCGATGCACCGTCTGATCGAGCACCGGCTCGTCGGTCCAGTTCCGGCAAGCAAACGTGGTGCGCATCACTTCGTAAAGTTCCATCATCACTGGCTAGTTCGTGGCCGTGCGGTTCGCAACATGGGGCAGCGGGCCAACCAGAACTCCTAAGCCTGAGGACTTCTGATCGTTGCCGTCGTTCGTGCTACCTTCGCCTTTGTCCGGGCAACAACATGTTGGGGTACCCATGATCAAACGCATTCTCACACTCGCGATCGTCGTCACGCTCGGTCTGGCGACGTCAGTTTCAATTGGAGCGAGCAGCGCCGAAGCGCAATCGCCGTGCGCTGCTCGCTCGCCCTTTATCAGCGTCGACACCCTTATCCGAGAGACAGGATTCGGCCTCTACGACTACGGCGAGTTCTACACCGTGGACGACTACCTCTCGGAGAGTGATGTCTACGACTATGACACCCTTGCGATCCAGGCTCGCCAGAGCGCAGCCAGCTGGTCCCCGCGAGCACCGCAAGCGAGCCAGTTCCTGCTCGAC
Organism: uncultured Acidimicrobiales bacterium; assembly: GCA_937991435.1. GTDB lineage: Bacteria > Actinomycetota > Acidimicrobiia > Acidimicrobiales > UBA10347 > UBA10347. The sequence continues at coordinate 9,360 of CALKPY010000103.1, read as the reverse complement.
TTGGCTGACTACTTCGAACTCGCGGCGCAAGGTACTTGCGCTCAACCAGCCGCATACCCCGAGATCGAAAATGCGCCACCAGCACCTGGCACGTATCTAGACCTCAGTGGGCTTGATCTCACCGCTGCAGTCGAAACGATGGACAGCGACGATGACGCAACCGCTGGCGCAACCCAAGCGGCAAGCGTGCCCGCCCCAGTCGCTGCTGGCGGCGGAACGAGTTCGGTGCTCGCCTACACCGGTGCCGAGACTGCCGTTCTCGGCTTCCTCGGAACCGGCCTGATCGGGTTCGGAGCACTTTCGTTAGCAATGCGTCGCTGCGCCCGCTGATGTCACCGACGTTGCGACCGTGATCGTGCACCGGTTCGCCGGCGCACGATCACCTCGTCAATCGTGTGATGTCGACCCCAGTTGGCGCACGGCCAACTTTAGGTCAGCCACTGCGGCGGCATGTCGCTCAATCTGGACGGCTACCGGGTCGGGTCCCGAAGCTCCTGGGCTGGTTCGTAGCTTGATGCCTGCACCCGCAGCGAGTAACGCCGCGGCTTCAGCGCCGAGACCATCGGTTTCGCTCACGACCGAAGCCAATGATCGGTCCTCTGCGAGCGACTGTCGAACTACAGCTGCGACCACAGCATGCGCGTCTCGAAAGGGCATGCCGGATCGCACCAGGTAGTCGGCAATGTCGGTGGCTCCGGCCGCTGATTCATCGGCGGCCCGCTCCATGTTGTCGGTACGGAAGACCGCCGTTTCGATCATGCCGCCAACGGCGACGAGACCTGCGTGAACCTGGTCAAAGGCGTCGAACAACGGTTCCTTGTCTTCTTGCAAGTCACGGTTGTACGCAAGGGGAAGACCCTTGAGTGTGGCGAGCAAACCGGTCAGATTTCCAATGATTCGGCCTGCCTTTCCGCGTGCAAGCTCGGCAATGTCAGGGTTTTTCTTCTGGGGCATCATCGACGACCCTGTGGCGTATCCGTCGTCGACTGTGACAAAGGCGAACTCTTCACTCGACCAAAGAACGAACTCTTCGCCGATGCGCGACAGGTGTATGGCGATCATCGTGAGCGAGTACAGAGCATCTGCGACAAAGTCACGGTCACTCACGACGTCAAGCGAGTTCTCGAACCGCGAGGCGAATCCGAGGTCTTCGGCGACACCATCGGGGTCGAGCGGCAGCGTCGACCCGGCGAGGGCCCCTGCCCCGAGCGGGCTGACATCGGCGGCTGTGTGTGCGGCAATAATGCGGCGCACATCGCGTGCAAATGTCCACGCGTGGGCGAGCAGATGATGAGACAGCAGCACGGGTTGAGCCCGCTGTAGATGGGTGTAGCCGGGCAGGTATGCGCCTTCGGCCTGCACCGCTCGCTCGTGTAGTACGTCGATCAAATCGACGAGCAGCCCTGCCGTTGTCTGCAACTGGGCTTTGGTAAACAGACGCAGGTCTGTCGCCACCTGGTCGTTGCGACTGCGTCCGGTGTGTAATCGCCCGCCAGCTGGTCCAGCAAGTTCAGTTACCCGCCGCTCGACCGCGGTATGTATGTCTTCGTCGCTTGGCATCCACACAAAGGTGTCTGCAGCAATCTCAGCTTCGACTTCGTCAAGGGCAACGAGGATTGCGTCACCATCTGCGGCAGTCAACAAGTCGACGCGCACCAAGCCGCGCACGTGAGCTCGGCTTCCTTCGATGTCGTATGGCGCCAACCGTCGATCGAACGGAAGACTCACGGTGTAGGTCAGCAGCGCTTGTGCGGGCCCCGACTCGAATCGGCCGTGCCACAGCGTCGTTGCGTCTGGAGTCTGAGAATCGTCTGGAGTCACCGCAGTTCCCGACGGGCAAGGTTACGCAACCGCAACGCGTTGAGCTTGATAAAGCCTTCAGCGTCGGCCTGGTTGTAGGTGCCGCCGTCATCTTCGAACGTGGCGATCTTCTCGTCGAACAACGTGTCGTCACTTGAGCGGCCGGCAACGATCACGTTGCCCTTGTAGAGCTTGAGGGTGACCGTGCCATTGACTTTGGCCTGGCTGTAATCGATTGCCGCCTGCAGCATTTCGCGCTCGGGGCTGAACCAGAAGCCGTTGTAGATCATCTTGGCGTAACGGGGCATCAGCTCGTCTTTGAGATGTGCCACTTCGCGATCGAGACAAATCGATTCAATAGCCCGGTGAGCCTTGAGCATGATCGTGCCACCCGGCGTCTCATAGGCGCCACGTGACTTCATGCCAACGAACCGGTTCTCGACGAGATCGAGACGTCCAATGCCATTCTCACCGCCAAGGCGATTTAGTTCGGCCAGCATCGTCGCTGGCGACAGAACCTTGCCGTCGATGCTGACAGGGTCGCCATTCTCGTAGCCCAGCTCGATGTAGGTGCCCTCGTTGGGCGCCATTTCGGGCGATGTACTCCAACGCCACATTTCAGAAGGTGGTTCGGTCGCCGGATTTTCCAACGGCCCGCCTTCGAAACTGATGTGCAACAGATTGGCGTCCATCGAGAACGGCGACTTTGCACCTCGGGTCTTCTCGATTGGAATGTTGTGTTCGGCGGCGTAGGCCAGCAGCGTCTCGCGACCACCCAACTCCCATTCGCGCCATGGAGCGATGACCTTGATGTCAGGCTCGAGGGCGTAGGCACCAAGCTCAAAGCGCACCTGATCGTTGCCCTTTCCGGTTGCTCCGTGGCTGATGGCATCGGCGCCGGTCTCACGGGCAATTTCGATGAGACGCTTGGCGATCAGAGGGCGAGCGATCGAGGTTCCCAGCAGGTACTCCCCTTCGTAGATCGCGTTGGCGCGAAACATGGGGAACACGAAGTCGCGCACGAATTCTTCGCGCAGGTCGTCGATGTAGATCTCTTTGACACCCATCGCTTCGGCCTTGGCTCTGGCCGGTTCGAGTTCTTCGCCCTGGCCAAGGTCAGCGGTAAAGGTGACGACCTCGCAGACGTATTCGACTTCAAGCCATTTCAAGATGACCGACGTGTCGAGCCCGCCCGAGTAGGCGAGCACGACTTTTGAGATATCAGGCATGGGTTCTCCTGTGTAGTGAAGTTCGTAGGGTTCGAATGGTGTGTGTCAGGTGACGCGCCGAGGAAGCGAGCGATCCGAAGTCAAGCAAGGTCTGCATACGCTCGAAACATCTCGGCGACGGTTTCGCCAGTGCTGTGTTCTGCCGCGACCACAAGAAGCGTGTCGTCGCCCGCCACTGTGCCGAGCACTTCGTCGACGCCCGAACGGTCGATGGCCGACGCCACGACGTGGGCGCTGCCTGGCAAGGTCCGAAGCACGACGATATTGGCCGACGCCTGGGCGTCGACGACCCACTCGGTGAATACCCGTCGCAGGTGTCCCGGCGGGGCGACTTGTTGGTGTGGGTGATCAGGAATCGCATACACGGTCGACCCGCCGGGGATTCGCACCTTGATGGCACCGAGGTCTTCAAGGTCGCGCGACACTGTCGCCTGTGTTGCCGAAATGCCATCTGCGGCAAGCTGCTCGACGATCTGCTCTTGGCTGGTGACCGCCTCGGCGCCGAGCATTTCTGAAATGCGCCCTTGACGCTGGGTTTTGCTCATGTGGCGACCTCGTCGACGAGCCAGTGCAGCAGCCCTCGTGCAGCATGCATGCGGTTGGTTGCCTGAGGCCACACTCGGCTGTTGGCCGCTTCGAGAACCTCGCGGGTGCACTCCTCACCCTCGTGGGCCGGAAGGCAGTGCAAAAAGATTGCATCGTCAGCGGCGTGCGCCATCAGCTCGGCGTTGATGGTCCAGCCGGCGAAGTCGCTCAGACGCTGTTGCGTTTCGGCTTCCTGGCCCATCGAGGTCCAGACATCGGTGTACAACGCATCGGCGCCGGATGCAGCCGCGACTGGATCGTTGAAGAACTCGATCTCGACGCCGGCCTTTGCCAGCACGGCCAGATCTCGATCATCAAAGCCGTACCCTTGGGGGTGTGCGACGCGGGTGCGTGCGCCCAACATATGCGTAGCGAGAGCAAGCGATCGGGTCACGTTGTTTGCATCGCCGATGTAGGTGACGGTGCGACCAACAAGCTCGCCAAACTCGGCCTTCAGCGTCAAGACATCGGCGAGCGCTTGCATGGGGTGGGCTCGATCACTGAGCAGGTTGACCACGGGAGCTTTGTGCAGCGCTGCCATGCGTTCGACGACGCTGTGCGAGAACACTCGGGCGCACAACAGGTCGTAGTAGCAAGCCAGTGTTCTCGTGACATCTTCGACGGTCTCTCGTTTGTCGAAACCGACCTCGTCACCTTGGATGTATACCGGGTGTCCACCGAGCTGGTGGACCGCCATTTCCATCGAGTTGCGGGTGCGCGCCGACGGCTTTTCGAATACTAGGGCCACCCCACTTCCGGTGAGTTTTGCGGTCAAATTTGGGTCGGAGGCGCGTCGGAGCACCTCGCCCAGCTCCCCTGCGTCTAGATCATCAATATCGAGAATATGCCTCATGCGTGAAGTACCGAATCGAGAACCGTAAGACCTTGTTCGATCTCGGCGACTGTGATCGTGATCGGCGGAGCGATTCGTAGCGCAGTGGGTGTTACGGCGTTCAGCACGAGACCGCCATGCAGGCACGCTTTGGCAATGTCAGCAGCCTTGCGTTCGCCCAGAACATCCAGATCGAGCTCAGCGGCGAGAAGCAGACCTCGACCGCGCACGCCCGTCACGCCTGTCAGCCCCAACAGCTTTTCGCGCAGCACCGCTCCAACGGTCTTGGCCAGCGACGGCGCATTGATCTGCATCATGGTTTCGAGCGTTGCGAGGGCGGCGGCTGTCGCCAACGGCTGTCCTCCAAACGTCGTGGCATGATCGCCGGGCTTAAACGCAGCCGCGACGTCTTTGCGGGCCCAGACAGCACCAATGGGCATGCCGTTGCCAAGCGCCTTGGCCATCGTGATCACGTCAGGTTCGACGTTGTGGTGGTGGTGGCCGAACCATGCGCCGGTCCGGGCCAGGCCAGTCTGCACCTCGTCAAACATCAACAAGATGCCGCGTTCTGTGCAGATCTCACGAACTGCCGGGAAGTACGCCGGGTCGGGTTCGACTACTCCCCCTTCGCCTTGAATCGGTTCGAGCAGCACAGCCGCCACCGTGTCGTCGAGCCCCTTTTCCAGGGCGTCGACGTCGCCATAGGCCACGTGGCGGAAACCTTCGGGAAGCGGTTGAAATGCCTCGTGCTTTTCGGGTTGACCCGTCGCGTGAAGCGTCGCCAAGGTGCGGCCGTGAAAGCTGCGCATGCCGCTGACGACGACGTGACGCCCTCTTCCGCCGTGACGTCGTGCGAGCTTGATCGCCGCCTCGTTTGCTTCGGCTCCGGAGTTGCAAAAGAACACCTGTCCTGCTGGGCCGCCGATGAGTTCGTCGAGTAGCCGGGCGACCTTCCATTGGGGTTCGGTAGCGAACAGATTACTGACGTGCAACAGGGTGCGGGCCTGGGTGGCGATCGCGTCAGCGATTGCCGGGTGGGCGTGCCCGAGCGACGTGACCGCGATGCCCGCAAGCCAGTCGATGTACTCCTTGCCTGTCGGGTCATACAGACGCGAACCTTCGCCACGAACGAACATGACAGCGGGCGGGCCGTAGGTCGACATGATCGGGCAGTGCGTGATCTCCGCGGGTGGAGCCACTGCCTCTAGGTGCGTTGGGCTTGCTGTCGGACTTGTCATGTGATCATGGTTCCTATTCCGGCAATGGTGAAGAGTTCGAGTAGCAGCACGTGCGAGATCGTGCCGTTGATCATGTGGGCCGAAGACACTCCGTGGTCAACGGCATACAGACATGCTTCGACTTTTGGGATCATGCCGCCCGAGACTGTGGCCGTGCCGACAAGCGGGTGCAGCTCAACCGAAGTTATTTTGGAGATGAGCGTGGTCGCATCGGCGGGATCTCGGCGGAGCCCTTCAACATCGGTGAGCATGATCAGCTTCTCTGCGTCAAGAGCGGCGGCCAGGTGGCCGGCGACGGTGTCGGCGTTGATGTTGTACGCCTGACCTGTGGCGTCGCTGCCGATAGTCGACACGACTGGGATCAGTCCTTCGGAAAGCAGCCGGGTAATGATGTCGGGGTTCACGCCGACGACATCGCCAACGAACCCGAGCGACGAATCGCGAGGGGCCGCTTCGATCAGATTGGCGTCTTCGCCCGATACCCCAACGGCCAGGGGCCCGTGCACGTTGATCGCCGAGACGATGTCGCGGCTGACCTTGCCGCCTAACACCATGCGGGCCGCGTCGAGGGTTTCGGCGTCGGTCACACGAAGGCCGTCAACGAATTCGGACTCTTTGCCGATGCGTTTGAGGAACGCGCCGATTTGCGGGCCGCCACCATGCACGACCACGGGTTTGATGCCAACAGAGTGCATGAGCACGATGTCGGCTGCAAAGGTGCGAGCTAGTTCGGCGTCGATCATTGCGTTGCCGCCAAATTTGACCACAACGGTCGCCCCAGCAAATTGCTGTATGAACGGAAGCGCTTGCGTGAGAACTTCGGCTGTCAGTTCGGGGCTCGCCTGTGCGGTCACGAGCGGTATCCGGCGTTGATCTCGATGTAGCCGTGCGTGAGGTCACATGTCCAGATACTCGATGAGCCTTCGCCCAGTCCGAGCTCAACACGCACGAGGATCTCGTCGCCTTGCAGATGCGCGTTGGCCCGGTCTTCGGAGTAACCGGCATGCACTTGTCCAGCGCTTGTGATCTGCTCGTCGCCGATCCAAATATCGACGAGGTCTCGATCAGCTGGGGCTCCTGCTTTGCCGATGGCCATGACGACGCGTCCCCAATTGGCATCTTCGGCCGCGAGGGCTGTCTTGACCAATGGCGAGTCAGCAATGGATCGGGCGATTGTCTCGGCTGCTTCGTCGCTCGTAGCTCCGTTGACCTGCACTTCGATGAACTTGGTGGCACCTTCGCCGTCGCGAACAATCTGGTGTGCCAGATCAAGGCACACTTCGAACACTGCCGCGCTAAAGGCCGCCCACTCGCGGTGTTCGGGGCCGTCGATTGGATCGTTGCCTGCCTGGGCTGTGGCGAACAGAAGCACCGTGTCGCTCGTCGAGGTGTCGCTGTCGACCGTGATCTTGTTGAAACTGGCCTGCGTTGCTTGCGCAATGGCTGTTTGGCAGGCCGACGCGGTGACTGCGAGGTCGGTGAACACGAAGCCCAACATGGTGGCCATGTTCGGGGCGATCATGCCGCTCCCTTTGGCGATGCCCACGACGTTGCCACCAGCCAGCGAGGCTGAGGCTCCTTTGATGAAGGTGTCGGTCGTGGTGATGGCGGTGGCTGCGCTCTGCCAGGTCGCGATTGGTGCTGCACCCAGCTCGCCGAGCGATGTCTTCATGGCGTCGTCGTCGAGCGGTTCTCCAATGACGCCGGTCGAGGCAACGTAGATCTGGTTCGGGTCGATGTTCAACGATTCACCGAGCGTGTTCACCTCGGCCTGCACCGACGCGACGCCAGCCACGCCGGTAAACGCGTTGGCGTTACCTGCGTTGCAAACAACAGCTCGCGCCGTTCCGCTGGCAATGATGCTGCGGCACCAGTCGACCGTCGCCGATGCGCACTGCGACTTGGTGAACACGCCGCCGACAGTGGTTGCGTCGGGCATTGTCGCAAGAAACAGGTCTGGTCGCCCGTGGTAGCGAAGCCCAGCAGCAAAAGTGCGTAGTTCGACGCCAGCGACAGCGGGAAGCTCGGGAAATGCCTCGGGAGCGAGTGGCGAGACGTTCATGGCGCCATACCCACGAGAGGTAGACCGAGCGCCTGATCTTGACCAGTGACGATGTTCGCGCATTGGATGGCCTGACCCGATGCCCCCTTCACCAGATTGTCGAGCGCCGCGATGACAACAACGGTTTGTGTGCGTTCGTCGTATCTCGCCGTGATGTGTGCAGTGTTGGAACCGAGCGCTGCCTTGGTCGAAGGGGTCCGTTCATTGACGACGACGAACGGTTGACCGTCGTACGCCCTGGTGAGGGTGTCGAGCAACGCGCCTGTCGATGTCTGGCCCGTCGGCTTGGCGTAACACGTCGCCAGGATTCCTCGGTTCATCGGAGCAAGGTGCGGGGTAAATAGCACCTGCGCCCCTCCAAGGTTTTGTTCAATCTCTGGGGTGTGTCGGTGGTCGAGGAGTCCGTAGGCGGTGAAGTCTTCGTCGACCGCACAGAATGTGGTGTTTGGTTTCGGGGCGCGACCTGCGCCTGAAACCCCACTGGCTGCGTCGACAATGATCCCGTCGCGTTCGATGAGACCGGCTCGCATGAGCGGCGCCAGAGCCAGCGAAGCGGTTGTTGGATAGCACCCAGGTACGGCAACGTGGCTTTTGGTCGCCAACTCTTCGCCAAATAGTTCGGGCAGGCCGTATGCAAACTGTTCGATCAGCTGCGGAACCTCGTGCGGCGTGTCGTACCACTTTTCGTACACGGCCGGATCCTTGAGTCGAAAGTCGGCCGACAGGTCAATGACGTGATCGACGGTGTCGATCAGGCCTGCGACCACTCGTTGCGAGGCGCGGTGCGGGAGCCCAGCAAAGACCAGGTCGAGGTCACCAAGAGGCGCTCGTTCATAGGGAACATAGGCAAGGTCGCCGTACGGCGCTGCGAGGTTCGGGTAGAGATCGGCGACTTGTTGGCCTGCTTGCGTTTCGCCAGTAACGACTTCGACTCGCATCGTTGGGTGCGATGCGAGTAGGCGAAGCAGTTCTGCGCCCGTAAACCCGCTTGCACCCACGATTCCGACTGACAGCTGTTGAGGCATCGCATGAATATACACCTTCGTGTATAAGTTCACTCAATGATTTGGTGATCACATCTCAACAGCGACGGCGACGGCCCACTCTCGCAATTTTCAATCCGAAATTTCTGCAACAAATCCTTCGGCTCGCGCATGGATAGCTCGCACGGCCCCGTCGAAGTCACTGCTGAGCATCGGAACATCCCACTCGACGACCGGCTTCTCGGTTGGAATGGCTGCGCGATCACAGCCAATGCTCACGATGACATCTGCGGCCTCGGTGTGTTCTGTGGCGACGAGCTTCGGAGTCCAGCCAATGGTGTATCCCTGGGCTTCGAGCGCCGCTTGAACGTTGGCCATGTTGTGGTCATCGGGATCAGGGCCGGCCACATCGATTGCCACGTCGAGACCAGCGCGATTGGCTGCGGCCCGAAAGTACGTGGCGGCCAGAAGGCTTTTGCCCGCGGAGTGCGGGCACATGAAAAGGATGTTCGTTGTCACTGCAGGACTCATTTCTTGTGGTTGGAAGTTGACTTGTTATGACGACGCTCGATCACCGCTTTCGCCTCTTCGGGCCTGTTCAGGCAAGCAGAAACTGGTAGGCAACGCCCAC
>CALKPY010000102.1 GCA_937991435.1 uncultured Acidimicrobiales bacterium | reverse complement strand
AGCTCGAAGTCGGCTGCGACAAAGCCGTCGCGGCCCATGCACGACAATGCGAAACCCAACGTCAACAGCTTGTGCAGCTCGATCGTGAGAAGAAGAAGCTGCTGCAGCTGTTCTACGACGACGCCATCGAAACCGAGTGGTTCCGAGCCGAACAAGCCCGCATCAAGAAAGAACGCACCGCAGCCAACCGCGCCCTCAACGTCATCACCGGCACCAGAGAAGAACTGCTCGCCAAACTCGACAACGCCCTCGACCTCATGCGCAACTGCCCCGCCGCCTACCAACAATCCGGCTACACCGGACGCCGCAAACTCAACGCCGGACTCATCGACGCCTTCTTCCTCAAAGACGAACATAGTCGACGTCCAATTCGCGCGAGCTCTACACCACCCTCAGCCGACCCCAACGCTGGTCCCCAACATCGAAACCGAAATACAAATCCTCAAACAAGAAGATGACGACGCCACAGACGCCGCCTTCAATAGACTCATCGACCAAATGAAAAACCCTGACCCAACATTGCTGGATCAGGGTTCGCGAATAGCGGAATTTGTCGGGCTGAAAGGATTTGAACCTTCGACCTTCCGACCCCCAGCCGGACGCGCTACCAAACTGCGCCACAGCCCGTGGCCGAGTCAATGTAGCCGAGACACGAACGCACGCGACTCGCGAACCGCAGCTAGAAGAACCAGCTCACGCCTTCGATGACTCGCCACATGAGATAGAGCCCAGCGGCGGCCACCATCACCCAGAAGTGCCAGGGAATCTTGGTGGCGTCTGCAGCTGCAGGATCAACCGCTGGCGGCTCTTGCACCACAGTGCGACACCGTGGGCAGGTTCCGTCGGGCATGAGCGCATTTGGGGCGCGCCACTTGTCGCACGGCTCGCAAAACGGCATGATCAGTTGCGCTTGATGGCCAGGATCGCCACGTCGTCTTCGACCGGACCTTCGGCAAAGTATCGGGCGGCCTCGAGCAGCGATTTACACAACACGTCTGGTGCAACCGTTGGGTCACGACGCAAGAGAGCGCCAATGCGATCTTCGCCGAACAGTTCGTCGCCTCGGCGGGCTTCGGCCAGACCGTCGGTGTAGAGCACGACCATGTCGCCGAGATTCATGTCCATCTCACGGCTGTAATACGTCGCCTTGGGATCCAGCATGAGCAGCGGCCCCGTTGAGCGCAACGGAAGCACTTCGCGGTCGTGGAACACCAAGGCCGCGGGGTGCCCGGCAGATGAGAAACGCAAGGTGCCAGCTTCTGAATCGAACACGACAACGACAAGCGAGATGAACTCTTCGGTGCGGCTCGTATTGCTCATCTGTTCGTTGAGTTCTTGCAACGCTTGTGCCGGGTCACGGAACTGGCGCAGAAACACTCGAAGCAGGTACTTGGCCTGAAAGGCCGTGATCGACGACTCGATGCCTTTGCCGGCAACGTCGCCAATAACGGCAGCAACACGGTTCGGCGAAACGCGAAACACGTCGAAGAAGTCACCGGCCATCAGGCCTGAACCGGCCTGGTACACACGACCGACTTCATAGCCAGTCAGGTCAGGGAGCTCATCAGGGGCCAACCGGCCAGCCCACGCTTTGGGCGCCAGGTTCTCTTGTTCGAGTGCTTCTTCGGCACGTCGCTCAATGGTGAGTCGCTGGCGAGTCAGCGTGACTTCACGGGCGGCGGTGCGGAACCATGAGATCGAAAACAGCGCAACGGGCAGAGTCAGAACTGCGAGCGCCCAGGCTGATCCAGCACCCCAAACGGCCCAAGCGCCAAAGCCGATTGCGAGAAACAGGTACAAAAAGGCGTTGTGGACTTCCTTGCGGAACCCCATCTGCGCCAGCTGCAACCCAACGAACGAGTCCTGGCTATTCGCCGCAGCACGAACCGCAGTCTCAAGCTCGCCAACAAGGGTGTAACGCATACGTGCTGAGTTGCCCCACACCACTGCCGCGCCAAGGCACGCAAGAGCGACGACCGCCAACACCAAACTCATTATGAGCAGAGCGTACCCCCCGTGGCGTGACAGGGACAGGTTCACGCTCTGACAAGCTCACCGCTGCCCGAAATGACGCCGATTCACTCAGAGCGTTTACGGACTCGCATCTTGATGGGTACGCCGCCGAGGTCAAAGGTTTCACGCAGTGTGCGTTCGAGATAGCGCATGTATGTCGGCGGAAGCGTGCGGTTCGCGAACAAGGTGAACGTCGGCGGGTCAATGGCCACCTGCGTTGCATAAAGCACCCGGGCACCACCCGGCGCTGGGGTGGCCTGCTGGGCGGCACGAATTGCCGCGTTGACCTGTCGGGTCGGCACACGGCGGTGATAATCGCCAACGGTCTCGGCAAGCACGGGCAACAGCTTGTGCACGCCACGGCCAGTCAGCGCGGACATCTTGAGAATTGGTGAGTTGCCGATGAAATGCAGCTTGCGTTCGACAGCGGTGTCGATGTTCTTGCGGGCTTCGGGGTCGAGCAATTCCCATTTGTTGAGCACCAACACGATGGGACAGCCACCGGCATCGACACGCTCAGCCAGCCGCTGATCCTGGTGCGTAATGCCGACCGTCGAGTCGATCACCAGCAGCGCAATGTCTGACTTGTCAATCGAGTTGAGAGCTCGCACCATCGAGTAGTACTCGGTGTCTTCGTCGATCTTCGCCTTGCGTCGCATGCCAGCGGTGTCGACAAAGCGCACTTCGCCCATCTCGGTCTGCACCACGGTGTCAACGCTGTCTCGTGTCGTACCTGGCATGTCGTGCACCACCGCACGGTCTTCCCCGACAAGACGGTTGAACAACGTCGACTTGCCGACATTGGGCCGGCCAACGATCGAGATCGACAGATACGCCTTGTCGGGGTCGGTGATGACCTCTTCGGGCGTGTCGAATTCTGCCGACTCAGGGAAGACATTGATGAGCTCGTCGAGCAGGTCGGCAACGCCGGTGCCGTGCATTGCGCTGACCGGCAACGGTTCGCCAATGCCCAGCGACATCAGCTCCCAGATTTGGCCTTTGTGGACTTCGTGGTCGACCTTGTTGGCCACAAGGAACGTTGGCTTGGTGCGACGGCGCACGATGTCCGCAACGTTGGCGTCTTCAGACATGATGCCTGCGGTTGCGTCGACGACAAAGATGACGACGTCAGCTTCTTCCATGGCCTGCATGCTCTGGTCAGAGACTTTGGCGTCAAGCGCTTCGGTTGTGGCCAGGAAACCGCCGGTGTCCATCAGGGTGAAGAACCGACCGCGCCAGTCGGCAACCACTTCTTTGCGGTCGCGAGTGACGCCGGGCTTCTCTTCAACAATTGCCACGCGACGACCAACGATTCGGTTCATCAACGTTGACTTACCGACGTTGGGGCGGCCAACAATGGCGACCGACGGCAACTGGCCTGCGTCGGCCAGTGCTTGCATCTTTTTCAGTTCGTCAGTCACAGGCCAAGCGCCTTTCGCAATGCGAGCCCATCGGTCGAAATCACTTCGACAGGGCGGGGCAGATCGTCGACGGTAAGGCCATCGAGGAAGCGTGCGTTGGAAAGACACACATCTGGCAACAGATATCGGTGGCCCTCGGGTTCCTCGGCGAGCACCCGTTGCAGGTCAGCACCGACCATCAGGCCGGTCACACCGACGTTCCCGCCGAAGAAATCGTTGGCTACCGGTATCACTCGTGTCGGTGTGGTCGGCGCAGCCTCGTCGATCAACGGCTTGAGCACCATTGCTCCGAGCGTGCCCGTAAGTACGCCGATTGGCGCACCTGCCAACACGTCAGATGCCTTGCGTTCGGGCTTCGTGCCAATCGTTACCGGCGTCTGGCGGGGCGCCCGGTAGCCCTCGGGTGGTGCGCCCTCGACCCACGCGAAGAACCCGCTCGCAGTGCCGGTTGCTTCGGTCACCTCACCACGAAATTCGCGGGCAAAGGTCTGCGCCATGCCGATGCCGTCTTCGTGCAGGTCGGTGTCGTCATAGGTCGCGGCATCGGGAAACGGAAGCTCAGCACGCAAGTAGTACTCGTCTGCGGCGAACACCAACCGGCGACCAAGCGTCGTGGCATAGATCTCTTGCCAGCGGGCCACAATGTCGACCACGGCGCGAGCTTCGGCGACGGTGTGCTCACGCATGTTGTCGCTTGGCGAGTAGCGGCTGATTCCCAACGGCACCACAGCCACACTGGCGAGCGTCGGGTAGCGGTCAAGAATGCCGACGAGCGTCTGCTCAAGTACCGCTCCGTCGTTCATACCGGGGCAGCACACGATCTGGCCGTGTACTTCGATGTCGGCTTCGAGGATCGCTTCGAGCCAACGCAGACTCATGGCACCACGCTTGTTGCGCAGCATCATCGACCGCACCTCGGGGTCGGTGGCGTGAATGCTCACATACAGCGGCGACAGCCGCTCGGTGATGACCCGTTCGAGGTCAGCTTCGGTGAACCGGGTGAGCGTGGTGAAGTTGCCATACAGAAACGACAGGCGGTAGTCGTCGTCTTTGAGATACAGCGTGCGGCGCATGCCCCTGGGCAGCTGATAGATGAAGCAGAAATCGCAATGGTTGTCACAGGTGCGCACCCGATCGAACAACGCCGCATCGACGTCGACGCCGAGCGGTTCGCCGGGCCGTTTCTGCACATCGATTGTGAGCACAAGCCCGCCGCGGTCGATCTCGAGTTCAAGCTCGGGTTCATCGACGAGGCGCTGCCACTCGATCACATCGCGCGGTTGCTGACCATTGAGCGAGATCACCGAATCACCAACGGCTACGCCAGCGAGCGCCGCAGGGGATTCGGGCATCAGCTCGATGACCAGGGGCGCACTCATGACCGGCATCGTACGCGCCCCAACACCGGGCCCCTGACCACAGTGTCAGCTAACCACTCGCGGTCATGGCGGGCGGTGTTGGGCATCTCTGTCGATTGCGGGGACTGTCACGCAGCTATCGTCACCACGTGTCCGCCGATCAGGTTCTGCTCGCTGCCCCTCGAGGGTTCTGCGCTGGCGTCGAGATGGCCATCAAAGCCCTCGCCACCATGGTGCGTACGTTCCCGCCGCCGGTCTACTGCTACCACGAGATCGTGCACAACCAAGAGGTCGTGCGCCGATTCGAAGAACAAGGCGTGATCTTCGTCGACAGTATCGACGAGGTGCCCGAAGGCTCCCCCATCATGTTGAGCGCTCACGGCTCAGCCCCTGAGGTCGTCGAAGCGGCCGAGCGCACCGGCAGCTTCACCGTGAACTCGGTCTGCCCGCTCGTCACCAAAGTGCACCACGAGGTGCGGGTGCGCACTGGCAAAGGCTT
>CALKPY010000101.1 GCA_937991435.1 uncultured Acidimicrobiales bacterium | reverse complement strand
ATGTCAAACCCAGGTAAGGTTCTTCGCGTTGCCTCGAATTAAGCAACATGCTCCGCCGCTTGTGCGGGCCCCCGTCAATTCCTTTGAGTTTTAGCCTTGCGGCCGTACTCCCCAGGCGGGGCACTTAATGCGTTAGCGACGGCGCGGAGATCGTTAATAAATCCCCACACCTAGTGCCCAACGTTTACGGCATGGACTACCAGGGTATCTAATCCTGTTTGCTCCCCATGCTTTCGCTCCTCAGTGTCAGTATCGGCCCAGAGTGCTGCCTTCGCTGTTGGTGTTCCTCCTGATATCTGCGCATTTCACCGCTACACCAGGAATTCCACACTCCTCTACCGAACTCAAGTCACAGCAGTATCGGATGGCGTCTCAAGGTTGAGCCTTGAGTTTTCACATCCGACTTACCGAACCACCTACGAGCTCTTTACGCCCAATAATTCCGGACAACGCTTGCTCCCTACGTGTTACCGCGGCTGCTGGCACGTAGTTGGCCGGAGCTTCTTCTGTAGGTACCGTCATTTTCGTCCCTACTGAAAGGGGTTTACAACCCGAAGGCCTTCATCCCCCACGCGGCGTCGCTGCATCAGGCTTTCGCCCATTGTGCAAGATTCCCTACTGCTGCCTCCCGTAGGAGTCTGGGCCGTGTCTCAGTCCCAGTGTGGCTGATCGTCCTCTCAGACCAGCTACCCGTCGATGCCTTGGTGAGCCGTTACCTCACCAACAAGCTGATAGGCCGCGAGACCCTCCCGGAGCGACGGATCATTTCTTCAATCGGTCATGCGACCAAAAGAAGACATCCGGTATTAGCCATCGTTTCCAATGGTTGTCCCGGTCTCCGAGGCAGGTTTCTCACGTGTTACTCACCCGTTCGCCACTCGCACATATGGACCGAAGTCCGTGCTCGTTCGACTTGCATGTATTAGGCGCGCCGCCAGCGTTCGTCCTGAGCCAGGATCAAACTCTCCGTCAAAATCATCACCAACATTGCTGTTGGCTTGAAATCAGTTGCTTGTCACCACAACGCTCAGGTAAACCTGATTGCTGCTCTTACTAGTGACTTGCGAAATGGAAGTTTGGTAACTACCGATGCACTCTCCGAGGAGACTGACCGGGTAGTTCCTGACTTGCTATTTATAAATAAATTGACGGTCATTTCAGCAGACAAAGAGTGTCTGGTGAAATGCCGCACTGGCTCTCATCCTGTCTTCTGTTTTCAAAGAGCGTCAACCGGCTCGCACCGATCAAGTGGCTTCGAAGCTATGCGCTCGATGGGCCACTCTGTTTTGCTCGCCCGCATGTGCCCAAAAGGCTCACGTGGGCAGACGCAATAACCTAGCGGGAATACATGCCCTTGCAACCCACAAATGCAAGAAACTCTCGAGAAAAGGACATTTTTCTGTGACCATCCCCCAGATCACCTCGCTGCAAGCCCAGCAAATGCTGCTCGATGACGATTCGGCAGTGCTCATCGACGTGCGCACCGAGGGAGAATGGCGCTCGGTAGGCGTTCCTTCAAGCGACTCGATCGGTCGCCGACCGCGGTATGTGTCGTGGACCGACGAGACAGGCCAACGCAATCCGAGCTTCATCGAGCAAGCCACCGAAGGTGTCACGCCCGATACGCCGATTCTGTTGTTGTGTCGAAGCGGCGGGCGTTCGCAAGCCGCAGCACTTCTTTTGACCGAGTGCGGTTACACCGGCGCCCACAACATCATCGGCGGTTTCGAAGGCGCTCCCGGAGCTGGCGGACTGCATAGTGGCGGCTGGCAGGACCAAATCGGAGGAGCCGAGTGGAAGCCCGGCGACTGAGACCGTGCGTTGCGTTTCGAAGCAATCGCCGAGGAAGCAGCGATGGTGAGCACACGGCTCAGGACACTGATTGCCTCACCCGACGCGGTCGAACAGGTCGCATGCGAGGCAGTACAAGCCGTCGGTGCTGCCGTGAAGGCAATACGCGGCTTGCGAGGTCTTGCCGTTCGAGCCGGCTTCGACACCATCTGCAAGGTGCGGCCCGGCTTCCTTGAACGGCAAGTCGAGGATCTTTTGCCTCAATGGTGTGACCAACTCGACCCGTTCTGGGCAGCCGGTGAGCAATGTGGCGATGCTGTGGAGTATCTACACGAGCACCGCTACGCCGTCAGCGACGCGCTACTTGAGGTGTCCGACGAGCGGGCTGCATCAGCGACCGATCAAACAGCTCGCGCCGTGTATGCGAGACTTCGTCCAAATGCTTCAAGCCGTGTCGCCGATCACATCAGGCTTGTCGGCGAGTTTGTTCGTGTGCAGGTCGATGCGGGTCCTGCGGCGCATGACTCTCCGACCAGCGGCGAGTAAATTCCGGTTATGACTCGTTGGATAACAGAGATGGGCATGGGCGTCGACGTACATGGCCGCGACCACACCAAAGCGGCGCGGCGCGCCGTTTCAGATGCACTTCGCCACAGCAGCCTGCACTTCTTCACTGCGACAGATAAGACCGTGCATGACATGTGCGTCGAAGTCGTGATCGGTGCGGCAGACCCATCATCGGTCGATCTCGAAGCCGTCAAGCTCGAAGTTCCCTACGGCACGGTCACGGTTCGAGCCGAGCTGGGCGGGCTCGACATACCAGGTCCAGACGGCTCAGACGGCATCGTTATGGCCAACGCAGCGGTACTCGTCAGCTTCAACGACTGAAGCCCACCCGCATGCAAGACGAAGAACCCGTCGATCCCGAACGACTACACGAGTGCGCCTATTGGCGGTGCGGAGATCTCTTCGAAGCCCGATCTACGCGACACGTTTTCTGCCGAAAAGCTTGCCGTAGCCGGCAGCGAAAGTGGGAACGGGCCGACGACCGCAAGCGCAGACGACTCGCTCGGCGGCACTAACGCCAACTCGCCGCAAGCGCTCATTGCGGGGCGATTCGAGGGCGTGGCAGGCTGCAGTGTGGTCACCAACGACAGTTCCTCTCCTGACTCCTCTCCTGCCGGAGCTACGACTTCCCTTGTCGCTCGGATCCGAGCAGGTCTCGAATGGCCACAATGGAACGATTGGGCAGCAAGCTCACCGCCCACAGGCACTACTGATCGGCAACAACAGCCGACAGCCGTAGCGCCCGTGAACACCGCAACTCGACGCGCGGAAGTCGCGAGTCGCCGAGCACTCGCCCGCACCAACGAACGCGGCGGACCGTACGTCGAGATCTATGACGCTGCCATTGCCCAGCGGATCGCCGAAGAAGACGACGACGACCTAGGTCCACTCGCGATGTGGACCTTTGCGGTAAAAGACCTAGTCGCAGTGTCAGGCCATCGCATGAGTGCCGGTAGCCCGGTGCGAGTAGACGCCCCCCATGAGACACACACCGCTCCGATCGTGTCGATGATCGAAGAGCTCGGCGCGATCTGTATGGGTTCGGTGACCCTGCATGAATTCGCCTTTGGTGTGACAGGTATCAACTCGCATCAGGGAACTGCGCCAAACCCGGCAGCGCCTGGTCGACTTCCCGGAGGATCAAGCTCTGGAAGCGCGTCAGCTGTGGCCGACGGATCGGCACGCATCGCTATCGGTACCGATACGGGCGGCTCGGTGCGCATTCCGGCAGCATTCTGTGGTGTGGTTGGGTTCAAGCCGGCCTTCGGCACATACCCGAACACTGGTGTGTTCCCTCTCTCGGCCACCCTCGACCATGTCGGACTTCTTGCCACGACAACCGCTGATATCAGTCACGTGCATCAGTTGCTGGGGCACGAGACAATTTCGGCTCGTCGGCCCAAACGCCTCGGCATTGTCCGGGTCGATCTCGAAGCCGCTTCGGCTGAGGTTCAGTCGGCGTTTGGTCAGGCGATACAGCGGCTGCGGGCGGCCGGAGTCGAAATTGTCGATGTCGAGTGGAACGATCCAGAATCGGTCTTCGTGGCATCGACAGCCATCATGTTTAGCGAAGCCGCGGCGATTCACGCGCACAGCCTGAGCGCGACTCCCGATCGCTACGGCCATGACATCAAGGCACGACTGAAACTCGGTTCAGCACTCACAGGAGTCGAGGTCGCTTCGGCTCACCGGCTTCGGTCTGTCCTGCAGCAGCAGACACACGCAGCTCTGGCGGGCGTCGATGCGATCGTGAGCCCGACCGTTCAGATCGTGGCGCCGTTGCTCGAAGACGCGGACGATCCCACGCTTGCTGCTCGCATCGTTGCGAACACCAGATTGGCAAATGTGGTCGGACTTCCGGCGATTTCGTTGCCCATCGCCAATGACGGTCCGCCCGTTGGTTTGCAACTGCTCGGCCCCAGCAATGCCACGGTTCTTGCCCTCGCTGAGGGCGTTGAAGCCCTCATGAGGTAGCGCCGTTAGCTCGGCTGCTCGAGTGCGGTGATCAGGTCGACTCGCCGCTGATGCCGGCCACCCTCGAACGGCGTCGTCAAGAAGACCTCGACGATCTCTTCAGCGAGGCCGGTACCGACCACCCGCCCACCGATCGACAAAACGTTTGCGTCGTTGTGTGAACGTGCCATGCGGGCCAGGTAGAGGTCATTGCATAACGCTGCCCGGGCGCCGGACACCTTGTTCGCTGCGATCTGCTCGCCTTGCCCCGATCCGCCCATGACGATGCCGAAGTCGGCACTGCCCGCAACGACCGCCTCGGCGACTGCAGCACAAAACGGTGGATAGTCAACCGAGTCGTCACTGTCGGTGCCGAAGTCAGTGACCTCGTACTGCGGCGACAACCAGCCAATGAGGTGCTGCTTGAGTTCGAAACCAGCATGGTCGCTTCCGATTGCAATTCGCATGTAAGGCGCCCATTCCTGCACGGTCACTCGAGGTCATTCGACTAACGCAGTCTACGATCTCCGCTATGAGCCTGTGGACCCCAGATGGCGAGCACGAAGTTCCACGTGAACAGAGTCGCCCGCAACCAGAACAGCCAACTGCAGCGAGCGCCGTCCCCGGCGCTCCGACACTCGACGATCTTTCACCAGAAGAGCTGGCGCAGGCCGAGGCAATGGCAGCCGAACTCGCAGAAGCTCGCGCTCGCTTGGCAGAAACGCCATCGTCGATGGTCGTTGCGAACCACGCCATGGGCCTCTATGAGTTAGGCGCTATTCACCTGAGCAATGATCCTGCGAACCTCGCCGAGGCCAAAGTCGCTATCGACGCCATGGGTGCGATTCTCGACGCTCTACCGGGTCGCCTCGGTGAGCACGAAGAGACCTTGCAGGCAGCTCGCTCTCAGATTCAGCTGGCCTTCGTCGAGCTGAGCACCCAGGCTGAGTGACGGACTGACTAAGGAACGATCTTCGCGATCGGCATCTCAATGATGTCGGTTGCTCCGGCCTCGCGAAGTGCTGGAATTAAGATGTTGAGCTCGGCTTTCGCGACGACGGTCTCAATGGCGTATCCGCTTCCGCCAAACAACTCGTTGACCGTCGGCGATTTCGCCGAAGGAAGCTGCGCGATAACCCTTTCGAGACCGTTACCCGGCACGTTCATCTTGACAAGCACCTTGCCGCGGGCATCGAGCACCCCAAGCAACAGCGTCTGGATCTGTGACATCGCACGCCGCTTGTCGGGGTCTTCGAACGCCTCGCGGTTAGCGATGAGTTCGGTGTAGCTCGTCAAAATCGTGTCGATGATACGAAGACCCGCGGCTCGCAACGCGTTTCCGGTCTCGGTGATGTCAACGACCACGTCAACAATGTCTGGCACCTTGGCTTCGGTCGCTCCGTAACTCAGCTGAATATCGGCCTCGATATTGCGGTCGGCGAAGAATTTGCGCGTCAATTCGGGGTATTCCGACGAGACCCGAACCCCATTGGGAAGCTCGGAGACGTTTTGATACGGCGAGTCGTGCGGGGCTGCCACAACGATCTGCACCGGGCGACTCGTCACCTTGGAGTAGCGCAGTTCGGTTAGCGAGACAACGTCCGAGTCGGTCTCTGAGATCCAGTCGCGGCCGGTGATGCCGATGTCGAACAAGCCCTCAGCGACATAGCCGCCTATCTCTTGCGGGCGCAAGATCCGGACTTCATCGATGCGCGGATCGGCGATCGAGGCCTTGTAGGCGACCGCGGAACTCCTGTTCACGCCAAGGTCAGCGTCAGCAAACAGTTCGAAGGTTGGTTTCTCGAGCGAACCTTTGGGCAACACAAGTCGAAGCACGGTGCGAGGCTAGCCGTGTCTAGCCGGGCCTCGTCACGGACTTCTGCGCGTTCAAGCCGAAGTCGGCACCTGCGCCATGGACCCGCGCTCTACCTGCGACACTTGCGCCATGTTGCGAGCTGGTGTTCATCGTGTGGCGATTTGTGTGGTGCTGGGGTGTGTGGCGCTCACCGCGATGTTCACGACATCAGGCGTGGGATCGGCGGTCGCCGCCCAAGACGACTTCGAGATAGATGAGGAATTCCCTCCCGGCAACCCCGTGATGGAACAAGAGCCCGTCGGCGACAACCCAGTACTCGGAAGCGACGGCCCCGGCGACAGTGGCGGCCTCAACGAAGGCGAGACGGCGGATAACACCCGCTACGGCTGGTTGGCGCTGATCGCTCTCGGGCTCATCGTCGTCGGTTTCGGCCTGATTCGTGTCGAACGGTGGCAGCAGTCTCGATCTGGCGAGGATCCCGCTGGTTAGCTACTAGCTGCATGGACTAATTACCGACCGCTCAACGTTTGGCACTCAACTCGATGCGCACGTCGCCCCCGAGTTGGCGCACATCGACGATGTCGCCACGCCAGATATCGGAAATCGTCGGGGCTCCGGAACCGCTAAACAACGACAGTCCGTCATCGCCGCCGAGAAATGCCGGCGCAAGATACACCACATACCGGTCTACGAGGCCAGAGCGATGGAAATTTCCTGCCACCGTTGCGCCGCCCTCGATCAGTACCTGAAGAACGTCTCGTGTACCGAGGTCGTCGAGCACCGATTCGAGCGAGCCGCCGAGTTCTACAACCGGCTGGGCACGCGCGTCGGGCGGGGCGCTGCCGAGCACGACCCGCAGTGGTTGCACGACCTCGCCCGCACCATCAACGGGCTCATAGTCGCGCACCGTCAGCGATGGATCGTCGGCACGAATCGTCCCCGCTCCGACAAGGACTGCGTCGCTCTCGGCCCGTAGCCGATGACCGTCGGCCCGCGCCTCCGGCCCTGTAATCCATTGACTCGTGTAATCAGCTGCGGCCGTATAACCGTCGAGCGTTGCGGCCAGCTTCAGCACGACAAACGGGCGCCCCGTCCGTCGATGGTGCAGGTATGGACGGAGCTGTCGCTCGACTCGGGCCGCGCCTACGCCAATGTCGACGGTCAACCCTGCACCTCGAAGCGCCGCAATTCCCTTGCCAGCGACCAGCGGGTCGGGGTCGGTAAGAGCGATGACGACGCGAGTAACACCTGCTGCGATTATTGCATCGGTGCATGGTCCGGTTCGACCTGTATGACAGCACGGTTCGAGTGTTGAATACAGCGTGGCTCCGGTCGCGGCGAGGCCGGCGGTGGTGAGTGCATCAATCTCGGCATGCGGACCGCCAGGGGCTGCAGTGGCGCCCGTCACCACAACGCCACGGTTCACGATCGCAACGCCAACCCAGGGGTTTGGCGGGGCGATGAGCCTCGACGCCTCGGCAGCGGCGATGGCTCGCCCCATGTAGTCAGCGTCGGCTCGGTCGGTCACGTCAGTGATCGGTCGGCGCCGACGACATCAGCCGGATCGCGTGAGGCACAACATCGATAACCGACGTAACGGTTTCTACTGCACCTTTAGGCGACCCCGGTGCATTGACGATAAGCGCTTGGTCTCTTGTGCCGCAGATGCCTCGGCTCAGGCGACCCAGCGGATTCACTAGCCTCATAGCTTCAGCGAGCCCCGGCGCCAAACGGTGAACAACCTGTCGCGTGCCTTCAGGAGTCAGGTCACGAGGCCCGAATCCCGTACCGCCAGTCGTGGCGATGACGCCGTTGAAATCGGCGCTCATTTCGATCAAGGCGGCTGCAACCGACTCGATGCCATCTTCGACCACCTGTTGATCGACGACGTCATATCCGTGATCAGCGAACAGCTCGGCGAGTGCGCCTCCGGATCGGTCTTCGCGGGTTCCGTGTATCACTCCGTCGGAGACGGTCAGGACTTTGGCCTGTAGTCCCCCGGTATCGATGTCTGGCATAGCCAGAATCTAGCTGGTGCGCATCCATGCAAAGACGGCCATGCCGTCGCTGTCATGGTCTTGTGGGGCAATAAGTCCGCCGTGGCCGTGTTCACGCCACCGGTCACTCATTTCCGTAACGGGCAACGGGGCAAACGCGTCGGGCACGACCGAAGCACTTTCGGTTGTCTCAACCTGGGTCATCGTGCACACGCTGTACACGAGCCGCCCACCGACTTTCACGGTGCGACACGCATCGACGAGTACCCGCTTCTGCAATGCGGCGAGCCGTGCGACTCCTTTCTGGTCGATTCGCCATCGGGCATCTGCTCGACGGCGAAGCACGCCGAGCCCCGAACAAGGCGCGTCAACGAGCACACGGTCAAAGCTTGTATCCGCAAACGGAAGCACACCAGCATCGGCCACGATCACCGCAACATCGCGACCCGTGCGTTCCGCATTCTTGGTAACGAGGCGGGCCCGATTCGTGCGTCGATCCGACGCCACCACATCCGCGCCTGACGCCGCCAGCAGTGTCGCCTTACCACCAGGAGCGGCGCAGCAATCGAGGATTCGGTCGTGCGGTTGCGGATCAACGACGTCACATACCCATCCCGAGGCAGGGTCTTGCACGTAGCCATCTGAGCGTTCGTGAACCGACGGTTCACGATTCATCATCTCAAGTGCGAGGTGTGCGTCGACCCGACCAATGTCGTTTTCAAGTCGCTCGATGATCCAGTCGGGGTAGCTCAGCTCGACCCCGGGACTTGGCCAATCCACTTCATCGTCACCGGCGACTTTGCGCAGCACCGCGTTGACGAATCCGCGGGCCTTGCGGGGAGCGGCTTCGACCGTGGCATCAACTGCTGCGTGCGGCGCGGTTGACATGTAATGCAGCTGATAGGCACCCAGTCGCAACAAGGTGCGCACGTTGGCATCGACCTTTCGCAACACATACCGGTCTACGAGGAAGTCGCACGCTCGCCGCATGCGTGTGGTTCCGTACACCATCTGCGTCACAAAGGCCCGGTCGCGTTGATCAAGCCCTGATCGTTGCAGTACCCCGTCAAGTACGAGGTTCGAGTAGGCGCCTTGTTGTTCGATGCGGGTAAGCGCATCGAACGCCACCGCCCGGCTGTTGAGTTCGTCGCCGGCCATGTCAGGTACCCAATCGAGTTTCTGGTCCCAGTCGAGCGCCGTTTCGCCAACTGGCAGCATCGACCTTTTTGCGTCCTTCGGGCTGAACCTGGTCGAGCACCAACGCGCCGTCGCCGGTGGCGATCTTGATTCCGTCGAGGGTTCCTGGCGGTCCCAAGATCGACGTTGGTTCCGCCGTCGCTCTGTGCACCCGCAACCGAACCCCATCAATGGTGGTAAATGCTCGCCCCAACCGAACTACACGCGCAAGTTCAATCGCCGGTCGACTGAGGTCAAGCCGGTGATCTTCAGGCACGAGTTTGGCCGCATGCACGATGTCGCCACTTTGGGCTTCGGCCTGTCCGAGTCCCGCCTGCAATTCTTCAATCAACATTTCGCACGAGACGGCAACAAGGTCGTCACGTAACTCGTCGAGTGTTTTCAAACCAATCGAGACTTCGCGCCGAGCGAACACCGGGCCTGCGTCAAGCGCTTCAACCACTTGCATAAGACAGGTGCCCGTCTTGTCATCGCCAGCCAAGATCGCTCGCTCAAGTGGCGCAGCGCCGCGCCAACGAGGCAGTAGTGAGAAGTGAATGTTCACCATGGCGAGACGTTCGAGTATCGCCGTCGAGATCAGGTGCCCGTAGGCGACGACGACGCCCAGCGACGCATTGCACTCGTAAATCTCATTGAGGTCATGTCGAACTGGCAGCCCGAGCTCGAGCGCCGCGGACTTTACCGGCGACGGCGACAAGCTTCCGCCACGGCCCCGTTTGCGGTCAGGGTTGGTGACGACGCAGCACACGTCGTGGCCCGCAGCCACCAATGCCCGCAGCGGAGCGACCGCGATTTCAGGGGTTCCGAGGTAGACAATTCGCGCTGGCCCACCGGGGTGGACGACCGGTGCAAGCACTAGGGAAGCTGCAGCCCAGAGCTGGCGCGTTGCTCTCGTTTGGTCGCGGCGGCGGCACGTTGTTGTGCCAACTCACTCAGCGCCTGCTTGCGTTGATCATCGTCAAGGTGTTCGAGCATGAGCACGCCGTCGAGATGATCGATCTCGTGCTGGATGAGTCGAGCGAACAACTCATCGGCTTCGAGCTCGATGCTGTTGCCGTCAAGATCAACCCCAGTGACCAGAATTTGTTTCGGCCGCACAATCTCAAAGGCCATGCCGGGAATCGACAGGCACCCTTCTTCGTAGGCCCACTCGCCGTCGGTCTCGGTAATTTGCGGATTTATTAGAACGCCGGGATCATCATCGATGTCGTAGACGAAAAAGCGCTTCTGTACGCCGACCTGCGGCGCGGCCAGACCAATGCCAGGAGCGTCGTACATGGCCACGAACATCTGATCGCATAGATCGATGAACCGGCCGTCGATATCGGTGACGTCAGTTGCTGCAGTGTTCAGGACCGGGTCGCCGTAGACCCGTATGCGCTTGGTCGCCATGACGCTGCAGGATAACGCTTGAATTTCTGAGACGTAGCCGGGCACAGACGGCGCTCACCGGCCCAATAGCCACCATCATCCCTGCACCAGCCGAATAGCGTGCCTGTTGTGGCCGAGCATTATTTCAACGAACAACCAACAGTTGCGAGTTCGCCGCGTTTGGTGCCGTTGCACCTCGCCGATCTGGCATTTGAGCTGACTACTGATCGTGGCGTGTTCTCCGGCGAACAGATCGACGCCGGGACCCGTGTGCTACTCACCGAAGCGGTTCGCCTTAGCGGCCCGATGACCGTGCTCGATCTTGGTTGTGGTTATGGACCAATCGCTTGCGCAGCAGCCACCCGCAATCCGCAGGCTCGGGTGCTTGCCATCGACGTCAACGACCGTGCGTTGGCTTTATGCGCCTCCAACGCTGAACAGCTCGGTTTGCGCAACGTCGAGGCCTGCCGCGCTGAAGCTGTCGATACTGAGCTTCGGTTTGATCGCATTATCTCGAATCCTCCGATTCGTGTCGGCAAGAAGGTTTTGCATTCGCTGCTGACCACCTGGCTCGATCGACTGGCACCAGGCGGACACGGCGAACTCGTGGTTCACAAAAACCTCGGAAGCGACTCACTGCAACGATGGCTCAACGAGCAAGGGTGGGCGACCGAACGACTGATCTCCCGAGCGGGCTACCGGGTTCTGATCGTCGCTAGTCGAGATTCCTCGGCCCAGATCGAGACACACAGCGACCCCGCACTTGGTGTCGCAAACGAATCTGAGGTGACTTCATGAGACAGCTGACAGGCACTGAACTCAAACGACTTCACCGGCACTGGAGGCGTGAGGACCCAGCTCCGCTGTCGCTTCTGCTCGAGGGCCTGGGAGGGCCGTTCAACCTCGGCGCGATTTTGCGCACCGCTGCTGCATATCGCGTCAAACACCTGCACCTCGCCGCAATGCAGATCGATCCCGGTGCGACCAACGTTGGCAAGACGGCACTCGGAGCCGACCGGTACGTTCCCTGGACCGCGCATGACGACCTCGATACCGCAATCGCTACGGCTCGCTCAGACGGCCAGGAAATTGTCGGTCTCGAGCTTGCCGAGGGAGCTGAACCTATGCACGAGGCCGCATTTGACAAGCCCCTATGCCTGGTGATCGGCCATGAGGACCGAGGGCTTTCCAAATCGGCTTTGGCTCACTGTGATCGCGCGGTGTTCCTGCCGCAACTAGGCCGCATAGGTTCTCTCAACGTCGCCACCGCGACGTCAATCGCACTGTGGGAAATTCGTCGTCGAGGCTTTAGTTCCTAAACCGCGCCTAGACCACTGCGACACGAAGACGTTCTGACCCGCGATCGACACGAGAAAGTTCACGGGTGAGGGTCGCGATATCACTGGCCCGGATCAACCATTGGTCGTCGGCTGGGCCAAGCACCTCAAGCCCAATTGGGTTTCCGAGCCTGTCGATGAAACCCGCTGCACCCGGGCCCGAAACCTGGGCTTGTCCGACCGCCGGCGGCCAGCGCATCTCAGCAGCCTGGTCTGTCCAGGCCGTTGTAAGCGGACCGGTATTGCCACGCCCGATAGCGCTCAGCACTCGGTGCTCGGGTTGACGGGTTTGCACCAGCACTCGACCTGATCCGCGCCGATCGCCTACGTGGCGTGCAGCGAGTACGAGTATCGACGCAGCTTCAACCTCGGCCGTCTGGCGCGCCGACCCAAGATGTTGATCGAAGTCCAGAAACGCAACCGTGCGCCACCGCTTACCTTTGGCTGGCCGTCGCCTCAGCAGCGCCTCGGTTCCAATCACGACCCGTGCGTGCCCATTGGTTTCCTCTTCGGCGGTCACTTCTCCCACGGGTTCAGCCAGCAACGCCTCGAGTTCTTCGCGAGCGCGGCCGATACCGAGCACCAGGTTCTTGAGCCGGGCGCCACCGCACGCCGAGCAGGCCGGCGGGCGTTGCGCTGCACATCGGGGGCACGACAGCGAGCCGTCGTCGGTCTTTTCGACATTGGCGCCGCACCCCGCACACACCGTCAGCTCGCCACACGCAACGCAGGCGAGTAGCCGTACGCGCCCGACCCGATTCAGGATGCATGCAACACGGCCCTCGCCCCGCAGCGATCGAACGAGTCGCTCGCTAAATAGCCCGCGACGCCCCGGTGGCTCATCTCGGCGATCAACCAAGTCCACCTGGGGCCACTGACCGTGCTCGGTGACTCGGTCGCGCGCAACGGTCGGAAGCAGGTTCACCGCGGTCGCCGTCAGACATGGCGAAACCAGCACGCATGGCACACCGAGCCGCGCTGCTCGCTCAACGGCAACTTCGCTGGCGTTCCAGGTCGGAGCTCGGGCCTCGCGATACGCCTCATCGTGTTCGTCGAACACCACGATCGCTCCGGGGTCTCGCAGCCGGGCGAATATCGCGGCGCGGGTTCCGACCGCAATCGCTCCAGCTGCGGCGACAGCCCAGTCGTCTGGAAGCAATGCAACGGTGAGACCGGCCCGGCGAAGGCGGCCTGCAAGCTGTGTCGCCAACTCAACCGTTGGCACCAAAAAGAGCGGATTGCCAACCGCTGCAGCAGCGAGAACGAGCGGCCAGCGGTCAGCGGCTGGGCCGAGCCTGAGACTCGCCCCTGCGCCTGTTACCGCTTCAGCGGCCCACGGCTCGACTACGCCGCCAAAGCGCACGATGCCTCCCGGTCGCAAGCTCGGCACGACACGGGGTGGCGAAGCGGTTCGCAGAAAGTGCACTGGCGAACCCAACCATCGCATAGACGCCCAATCGGCGAGCTCCACGACGTCGGCTGACGGGCCGAGCCCTGACCACCGCTGAAGGTCGAGCAAGCTCAGATCAGTCGCTGGAGCCGGGTCGATATCGACGACCCAAGCGGCGACGCGCCGACCATGGAGGTCGACGCGAACCCGGCTTCCGACCTCGAGCGACGCTGCGCGCTTGTCGCGCCGCCACGAGTGAGGAACTGCGTAGTCAAAGCATCTATCGATGCCCGTTATGTCAGGTCGCACTCGTACGACCTCGGCGATGCGTTGGGTGTTCAGAGCCCCAGAGCTGACTTGAGAGCCTCGACCCGGTCGGTGCGCTCCCAGGTAAACCCGTCGCCTTCGCGACCAAAGTGGCCGTATGCCGCCGTCTGGCGATACACGGGACGCTTGAGATCCAGGTCACGCAAAATCGCACCTGGGCGCAGGTCGAAAACATCGTCGACGGCGGCGGCGATGGCTGCCGGGTCGACTGTTTCAGTACCGAACGTCTCGACCATTACCGACATCGGGTGCGCGACTCCAATGGCGTACGCAACCTGAATTTCGCAACGGTCAGCGGCGCCGGCGGCGACGATGTTCTTCGCAACCCAACGGGTGGCGTAGGCAGCCGAGCGGTCTACCTTGCTTGGGTCCTTGCCGCTGAATGCACCGCCGCCATGCCGAGCCATTCCACCGTAGGTATCGACGATGATTTTTCGGCCGGTAAGCCCAGCGTCGCCCACTGGTCCACCGATCACGAAGTTGCCGGTGGGGTTGACGAACACCTGGTAGTTGTCGTCTGCAAAGGCCTCGGGAATGACCGGCCGGATCACGTTTTCGATGAGATCGGGGCGAATCATGTTGTCACGGTCGATCCCAGGGTTGTGCTGAGTAGACACGACGACTGCGGTGAGTTCGACCGGTTTGCCATCTTCGTACCGGAAGGTCACCTGTGTCTTGCCATCAGGGCGCAAGTACGGCACCGTGCCGGCCCGTCGCACGCTCGCGAGGCGCTCGGCCATGCGATGTGCGAGGTGGATCGGGAGCGGCATGAGCTCGTCGGTCTCGTTGCACGCGTAGCCGAACATCATTCCCTGGTCACCGGCGCCTTGCTGATCAAGGTCATCACCGTCGCCACCCGCACCAGAACGAACCTCTTCGCTGGCCGTCACTCCCTGGCTTATGTCTGGTGATTGCTCATCGAGCGATACAAGAACGCCGCAAGCTTTGCCGTCGTAGCCAATCTCACCGTTGTCGTAACCAATGTCGCAGATGGTGTTGCGCACAATCGATGGAATGTCGACATAGGCCTTAGTCGTGATTTCTCCGCCGACGACCGCGAGACCTGTCGTCACGAACGTTTCGCAGGCGACTCGGCTCTGCGGGTCTTCGGCCAACAGCGCGTCGAGAATCGAATCCGAGATCTGGTCGGCCATCTTGTCGGGGTGACCTTCGGTCACGGACTCAGAGGTAAACGAGTATGAGGTCATGGCAACTCCAATAGGGCCGAATGCAATGCAGGGGTGTTCCTCACAGCATCAGTTGACGTCGTCGCGAGCCGCCATGACCGTTGTGAGAACGGCTCGTGCGATGTCATGCTTTGAGGCGAGTGCGAGGCTATCGCGAACGCCACCGCGAGCAAGGATCGTCACTGCATTGGTGTCGTGACCAAAACCGGTGTCAGGTGCGGACACATCGTTGGCGATGATGAAGTCAGCACCTTTTGCGTTGAGTTTTCGTTCGGCGTTCGCAATCAGGTCGTTGGTCTCGGCGGCAAAACCGACGAGCTGCTGGCCCGGTGGCTTACGCGATCCGAGATCCGCCAGAATGTCGATGGTGCGTTCGAGCTCGATCCTGGGAACTCCGTCGCCTTTCTTGATTTTCGTGTCGCTCGGAGCAACAGGACGAAAGTCGGCAACGGCGGCCGTCATGATCACGATGTCCGCAGCGGTTGCAGCCTTGAGCGTCGCCTGATGCATTTCATCGGCGGTGGTCACCGTGGAAAGACCAACGCCCGACGGCGTGGGCAGCCCGACGGTTGAGATCAGCTGTACGTCGGCCCCAGACTCGGCGGCGACTTGAGCAAACGCGTAACCTTGCTTGCCGGTTGAACGATTTCCGATGAAGCGGACCGGGTCGAGCGCTTCGCGGGTGCCTCCAGCGGTAACAACGACCTTGACTCCGCTCATGTCGAGCGGATTCTCGTCGAGCGCTGACCTGACGGCGGCCACGATCACTTCTGGTGTCGCGAGTCGCCCCGCTCCGATGTCGCCGCCAGCGAGTCGTCCGGACTCGGGCTCAACGATGTGAATGCCGCGAGCTCGAAGCGTCGCGATGTTGTCAACAATCGCGGGGTTCTCCCACATTTCCGTGTGCATTGCAGGACAGATCACGACCGGGGCACGCGTGGCGATAAGGCTGTTCGTGAGCAGGTCGTCGGAAATCCCGGCGCGAAAAGAACCGATCACTCGTGCAGTTGCGGGACACACGAGAATGAGGTCGGCCTGCTGGCCGAGCTTCGTGTGCGGGATTGGGCCGCCCCAGTCGTCCCACATGCTCGTGTGCACCGGTTCCGATGCAAGCGCTGAGAACGTGACCTTGCCAACGAAGCGCTCGGCGCTTTCTGTCATGATTGGAACGACGTGGGCTCCAGCGTCAACCAACCGGCGACAAACCTCTATTGCCTTGTACGCGGAAATACCGCCGCTGACGCCGAGCACGATGCGCCGTCCGTCAAGGCTACGCGAGCCATTTCCGTGGTCTAGAGCCACGGCGACCGTCAGCTCTTGTCGGTCTTGTCGGTCTTGTCAGCACTCGCTGCCTCGGCAGCAGCGAGCATGTCGGCCTCTGCAGCAGCAGCAGCAGCTGCTGCTTCAGCCTCGGCCGCGGCGACCTTGGCCGGGTCGCCTTTGACGATCTTGCCAGCGCCGATTTCCTCAAACGCAATCGTGAGCGGCTTGTGGGCCACTGAGGTCACCTGTGGCGGGATCGAGGCTCCGAGGCCTCCGCCTAGCTGGCCAAAGTATGCGTTGATCTGGCGTGCACGCTTTGAGGCGAGCACAACCAGCGAAAACTTGGACCCTGCCGCGTCGAGAAGATCCTCGATGGGGGTCGCCATCATCGAATCGTGTTCCTTTGCCATGCCTTGACCTGCCTGTTCGGAAGCGCACCAACGCTACCGCCGACACGCGCAGAAATAGCTGCTCTTCCTCAACACCGCGAGAAACGTGAGTAACTCGCGCTTGGTAGCCGCCGACCCGGTGGCCTCACAACGACACCGCGCCGGTCAGGTCGCCCGACGCTCCTCGATCAATACGACGAGTTGCTCAACTGTCGACGCCAGGTCATCGTTGATTACAACGGTGTAATCAAGATCGAGTGCTCGCGCTCGTTCCGACGCGGCGTGAGCAATTCGTTGCTGCACCCGATCTTCGCTGTCGCCCCGTTCGCGCAGACGTCGCTCCTGCTCCGCATTTGTCGGCGCATCGAGGAAGATCAGCTTGGCCTCAGGATCGAGTTGCACAATTTGTGCAGCGCCAGCAACGTCGATTTCGAGCAATACGTCGTGGCCGGGTGGCGGATCAGGTAGCGGGGTTCCTTGCAGATAGTCAAGAAACTCAACCCATTCGAGAAAACCGTCGGCTTCGATATGACGCTCGAACTCGGCCCGAGTCGCAAAGTTGTAAGCGTCGGGTGCTTCACCGGGCCGTGGTTCACGTGTAGTCCAGGAACGGCTCAGCCACAGCCCATCAACCGCTGCAAGCAGCTCGTCAACGACCGTGCCTTTCCCCACGCCACCGGGCCCCGAGAGCACGAATGTGATCGGTTGGCGAGGCGAGGACATGGCTGACGAGCCTATGCGCTGCTAAGCGACGTCGCGATCTGTTGGCGCTGCGAGGTTGTGACGTCAACCAGAAAGGCACCCTCGGCCACACCTGCTGCGGCGAGTGCCCGACGCGATTTGACCTTGCCGACCCCGGGGATTGCCTCGTACACCTTGACCGCGAACACACGTCCGATGTGAACATCACTTGCACCAAGTTCGTGTGCGTGGTCGATCGTGAACTCTCCCGACCGAACCCGCTCAACGAGATCGTCCCATACCACGCGCAGATGCTGCGCAAGTTCGAGCGCTTCATGATGGGATGCGGTGGCGAACGCATCACCGGCTGCAGGAGTCATGTTGAAAGCACAAGCCCCTCGGCTAGCGCAGCCGCAGCCTCTTCTGGGTCGTCTGCCCCGGTGACGGCTCGGCCCACGACCAACAGGTCAGCGCCGGCGTCGAGAGCTTGTTGCGGCGTGGCAGCACGGGCCTGGTCGTCAACCGGCACACCCTCGGGACGTATCCCTGGCACGACTTTGACCAGGCGCGGGACCAGGCTGCGGGCGTCGGGTAGATCTTCGGTGGCACACACAATGCCGCCACACCCAGCTTCGAGTGACATGCGCAGTCGACGCGGCAAGATGTGCCCTGGCGCGCCGTCGTCGCTGGTCAACACGGTGACGCCCAATGCAACCGGGGTCTCAAGACCTGCGGCCTCTGACCCTGCGTGTAGCCCTTCGACACCTGCCTTGAGCATGTCGAGGCCGCCGCGCGCGTGCATAGTCAGGTATCGGGCGCCAAACGCTCCCAGCACCCGCGCTGACTTGTTGACCGTGTTTGGGATGTCGTGCAACTTCACATCGAGGAACACGTCGAGGCCAAGGCCATTCATCACCCCGATTGCTTCGGGTCCCGCGGCGGAAAACAATTCGAGTCCGACCTTCGCGACTCCGAACCAGGGGCTCACGGCCTTGGCCAGACGCGTTGCCGCGATCAGGTCGTCGACGTCGAGCGCAATGGCGAGCTTGGGTCGGATGAGTTCTGCTTGATCGGTGCTCATGACAGTTGACTTTCTCACATTTGGAGTGCGCCAGTTAACGAACGCACATGGGTGACTCCGTGGGCGGAGCACCAGGACTCCACCTCGTCACGGATACGGGAAACAGCTCGAGGGTCCGCGAACGTCGCGGTGCCGACCTGCACAGCGCAGGCACCGGCCATCATGAATTCGATGGCGTGTTCACCTGTGGTGATGCCGCCGCAGCCGATAACCGCAAGTTCCGGCAACGCCGTCGCGACGTCGTTCACGGCGCGAACAGCGATGGGGCGAATGGCCGGCCCTGACAAACCTCCGCGACCTTTACCCAGTCGCGGACGGCGCGTTTCGACATCGATCGACAGCCCGATCATGGTGTTTGCGATCGTGACAGCTTCGGCGCCGCCATCGCGGGCTGCAGCAGCAATTGGAACGAGATCCATGATATTGGGGCTCAGCTTGGCCCACAGCGGCACCTCGGCAACCGCTGCTGCCTCGATGACTTCACGTGTCGCCGATGGAGAGTGCGCGAACATGCGATCACGGTCTTCGACGTTGGGACACGAGACATTGACCTCGATTGCCGTGAGCTGGTCTGCGACGGGGGCAAGCAAGGCAGCTGCTCTCGCGTACTCGTCGACTGAACGCCCCCAGATACTGACGACGATGCGAGCTCCGGCTGCGGTCAATGGCGCGAGGTCGTCTTCGATCCAGCCCTGCACGCCCGGTCCCTGAAGGCCAACACTGTTGATCATGCCGGCGTCGGTGGCCACCACGCGAGGTGCCGGATTACCCAGCCAGGGTTCGTGCAACAGCGACTTGACTACCACCGCGCCTGCACGACGCAGATCAAAGTAGGCGGCCAGTTCGGCTCCGTGTCCGGCGGTCCCTGAAGCGCACATAACCGGAGCCTCAAGCGCGACGTTGCCGACTGAAACACAAAGATCGACGTGTGGCGGCGCGTTCGTTGGTGTTGCACCTGGTCTCATGCGACGAACACCTGAGACGATTCGCTGGCTGGCCGAGGGTTTCACGGAGCGCTCACGGGTCTGTCCGTCGAACACCGCGGTGATAAGCCTGCAACGAACGCACCGTCAGCGGGTGCTCCGCCAGGTCAGAGATTCCGTTGGCGGCAGCCAAAGCGGCAGCAACGGTGGTGAACAGCGGCAGGCCTGCGTCGCTCGCGGCCCGACGAATGTAGGCGCCGTCGGCATGTGCGCCCCGGCCGCGAGGCGTGTTCACCACGATCTGCACCAACCCTGCTTCGATGAGGCCCACAGCATCATCAAGAGTGACTGTGTCATCGTGCTCGCTCGCAGGGGCTCCGACTTTGGAAGCAACACCGCTGACTTCGACACCTTCGGAGCGAAGGGCTGCAGCGGTTCCGGCGGTAGCGATGATGTCAAAGCCGAGTTCGCGATAGCGGCGCGCCGCGATAAGGCCGGTTGACTTGTCTTGGTCTGCCACGCTGAAGAACACGCTTCCTGATGTCGGAAGCTCAACCCCTGCGGCGATCTGACTCTTGGCAAATGCCAACCCCGGTCGGATATCGATACCCATGACTTCACCGGTTGAACGCATTTCTGGGCCGAGAAGTTGGTCGGTTTCGGGAAACCGGGTAAAGGGCAGGACAGCCTCTTTGACCGCGATGTGGTCGCCAGCCGCTATTTCGCCCAACATCGACTCATCGCGCAGGTCCTGAAGCGTCGCGCCGACCATGACCCTGGTGGCGATCTTTACGAGTGGCCGTCCCGTCGCTTTGGCCACAAATGGCACCGTTCGCGACGCACGGGGGTTGGCTTCGATCACGAAAACTTGTCGGTCATTACCGATACCGGTAACGGCAAACTGGACGTTGAGCAGGCCAATGACCTCGAGTTCGTTGGCGAGCGCTTTGGTGTGTAGCTCGAGGTCGGCAAGCGCCGACGGTGGCAAGGTCTGCGGAGGGATCATGCAGGCGCTGTCACCGGAGTGCACGCCGGCCTCTTCGACGTGTTCCATGATGCCGCCGATCAACACTTCGCCTGTGTGATCGCGAATGGCATCGACGTCGACTTCGATGGCTTCCTCAAGAAACCGGTCGATGAGCACTGGGCGCTCGGCCGACAGTCCACCCTCGCGGCCGAGCGAACCAACAGTCGCCAGTTCGCTCATGGCTTCTCGCAGGCCTGCGTCGTCGTGCACGATGGTCATCGCACGACCGCCAAGCACATACGACGGCCGCATCAGCGCCGGATAGCCAACCCGAGCGACCACCTCAAGGGCTTGTTCGACCGTGGTTACCGTGCCGCCCGGAGGTTGCGGAATCGAGAGACGCTCACAAAGTGCGTTCCACTGTTCTCGGTCTTCGGCGAGGTCTATCGACTCTGGACTGGTGCCAGCGATGAGTTCCGGCGGAAGTTCGCCAGCGAGCTTGAGCGGCGTCTGCCCTCCAAGGCTCACGATGATGCCTGCGATGCCGGGGCCGCCGCCTGCTTCGGCCGACGCGACCTCTGCCTCGATCACATTAAGCACGTCGTCGTAGGTCAACGGTTCAAAGTACAACCGGTCACTCGTGTCGTAGTCGGTCGACACGGTTTCGGGGTTGCAGTTGACCATGATCGTCTCGTAGCCAGCGTCTCGCAGAGCGAAGCTCGCGTGCACGCAGCAGTAGTCAAACTCGATGCCTTGGCCGATGCGGTTCGGGCCCGAACCGAGAATAATTACTTTGGGCTTGTCGCTTGGAGCGACCTCGCTCGTGTCTTCCCACGTCGAATAGTGATACGGCGTTTCGGCATCGAATTCCGCGCCGCAGGTGTCGACCGTCTTATATGTCACGGTCACGCCGGCTTCGGCACGGCGGCGTCGAACCTCGGCGTGTTCGGCCTGCCAGATGTGGGCGAGTTGGGTGTCGGAGAAGCCGTGACGTTTGGCTCGACGCCAATCGGGCCGAGTCATTGCTTCGAAACCGATGTCGGTGAGTCGCCTACGTTCTTCGCTGATCACAAGTATCTGATCGAGGAACCAGGGATCGACTCCGGTTGCTTCATGTACCTGGTCGACGGTCAAGCCGCGCCGCAACACCGATTCAAGCTGGAAGATCCGCTCCGGAGTCGCGACCGATGCGGTGACCAACAGGTCATCGACGGCAATGGCGTCGACTTCGGCCTCGGCGGCGTCGGCGTTGAGGCCGAATCGGCCGAGCTCGAGTGACCGTAGAGCCTTTTGCAATGACTCGGCAAAGGTGCGGCCGATCGCCATTACCTCGCCCACCGACTGCATTTGAGTACCAAGAACCGATGAGGTGCCAGGAAACTTCTCAAACGCCCAGCGGGGAACCTTTGTGACGACGTAGTCGATCGTCGGCTCAAAACTGGCCGGGGTCATCTTGGTGATGTCGTTGGGAATTTCGTCGAGCGTGTATCCGACGGCGAGACGAGCGGCGATCTTGGCGATCGGGAAGCCCGTCGCCTTTGAAGCAAGCGCTGATGACCGGCTCACACGTGGGTTCATCTCGATTACGACTTGACGGCCGTCGGTTGGGTCGACCGCGAATTGCACGTTTGACCCACCGGTTTCGACACCCACACGGCGCATGACCGCAAACGCGTCGTCACGCATCTTCTGGTATTCAACATCAGACAACGTCTGCGAAGGAGCGACCGTTATCGAATCGCCAGTGTGCACCCCCATTGGGTCGAGGTTCTCGATCGAGCAAACGACCACACAATTGTCAGCGTGGTCTCGCATGACTTCAAGTTCGTATTCTTTCCAGCCAGCGATCGATTCTTCGATGAGAATCTCGTTGATCGGGCTCGCGTCGATGCCATAGGCCGCAACGCGTTCAAATTCTTCGGGCGTGTGAGCCATGCCAGTTCCGCGGCCCCCGAGAATGTACGCGGGGCGAATAATGATCGGTAGCCCAATACGAGCCACGACTTCACGGGCTTCTTCGATGGTGTGGGCCACACCCGAACTCGGCACGTCGAGCCCGATTTCGATCATGGCCAACTTGAACTTCTCGCGATTCTCGGCCGTTTCGATGGCCTCGGCATCGGCACCGATTAGCTCGACACCATGTTCGACGAGCACACCCGATTCGACAGCCTCCATCGCCAGGTTTAAGGCGGTCTGCCCGCCGAGGGTCGGCAGCAACGCATCGGGCTTTTCGACCCGGATCACTTCGGTCAGGACCTCGAGCGTCAGCGGTTCGACATAGGTCGCGTCGGCGAACTCTGGGTCGGTCATGATGGTCGCTGGGTTCGAGTTCAGCAGAATGACTCGATACCCCTCTTCGCGCAGAACCCGGCAGGCCTGGGTTCCGGAGTAGTCAAACTCGCATGCTTGACCAATGACGATGGGCCCGCTTCCGATCAGCAGAATTGATTCGATGTCGTCGCGACGAGGCATCAGCGCGCTCCGTGGTGGTCGGCCAGCAGCGAATCGAACCGCTCGAACAGGTATCTGCTGTCGTGCGGGCCGGGGCTGGCCTCGGGGTGATACTGCACACTGAACGCAGGCTCAGTTGTGCTGCGTATTCCTTCGATGGTTTGGTCGTTGAGGTTCACGTGGGTGATCTCTACGCCTGGTACTGGGCTGTCAACAATGCAGAAGTTGTGATTCTGGCTGGTGATCTCGACGGTGCCATCGGCCAAGTTTCGAACCGGATGATTTCCGCCGTGGTGGCCAAAGGGAAGCTTGTACGCCTCGAGCCCGAGCGTGAGCGAGAGCAGTTGGTGCCCGAGGCAGATGCCGAAGATCGGCACCTCGCCGAGCAGACCGGCGATTGTTCGGGTTGCGCCGGCCACGGCTTCGGGATCGCCAGGTCCGTTCGACAGGAACACACCGTGCGGATTGCGTTCGAGAATGTCGTTGGCGCTGGTCGATGCTGGGACCACGGTCACTGCCCCTACATGAGCAAGTTGCGTCACGATCGAGGTCTTGATGCCATAATCGATCGCCACGATGTTCCATGGTTCAGCGCCGCGTGGGCGCAGCGACTCGACCGCGTACGGCGTTGCGCAGGTCACCTGGTCGACCAGGTCGACTCCAGCGGTGCCGGGTTCTGACTCAGCGGCGGCGCGCAGCGTGGCTTCGTCTGCGGTTCCAAAGGCGCCGGGCATGGCACCGGTATCGCGAATGTGTCGGGTCAGCCGTCTGGTATCGATGCCTCCAATACCTGCGATACCGGCATCGACCATAAATCCTTCGAGGTCGATCTCGCTGCGCCAGTTGCTGTGGCGACGGGGAACATCTCTCGCCACGACACCGCGCAGGAACGGCTGGCGACTCTCGTTGTCTGCCGAAGTCATGCCGTAGTTGCCGAGATGCGGGTACGTGAACGTAACGATCTGGCCGGCGTAACTCGGGTCGGTAATAACCTCTTGGTAGCCGGCGAGCACGGTGTTGAACACCACTTCGCCACTCGACACTCCCCCAGCGGGCTCTGCACCAAATGCCTCGCCCTCGAACAGTTCGCCGTCGGCGAGCACCAGGGCAGCCTCGACAATTCCGCTACTCATCACGCAACGACCTTTCCTTCTTCGACGACGAGTCGTCCGGCGACGATCGTTGCTCGCACTGCGCCTGTCAATTCGATTCCTTCATACGCACTGTTTGTTCCTAACGTCGCCATTTCTGAGGCCTTTGATGTGATGGCCAAATCGGGGTCGAACACCACGATGTCTGCGGTTGCCCCTGCGGACAACGACCGGGTGGTCGGGTCGCCCAACCCCAAAAGTTCCGCCGGTCGCCAGCTGAGAGCCCGCAGCGCGCTCGAGACTGAAATGCCCGCGGTGAGAGCAACGGCCAGAGCCGTTTCGAGGCCGACGGTGCCGTGCTCAGCCTCGTCAAAGGCCCGTTCTTTACGGTCAGTCGTGTGTGGCGTGTGGTCGCTGACGATTGCATCGATCACGCCCGACTCGACCGCCGTTTGAGCTGCTGCGACATCAGCAGACGATCGCAGCGGCGGCCATACCTTGCGATTGGTGTCGTAGGACACAAGGTCAGAATCTGTCAGAAGCAAATGGTGGGCCGCCACCTCTGCCGAAACCTCGACGCCAGCTCGTGCTGCAGCACCAACAATCGCTAGAGAGCCCGCGCTCGACAGAGTCTGGAAATGCAAGGTTGCTCCGGTTAAACGAGCCAGCGACACGTCGCGCATCACCATGATTTCCTCGGCCTCCGCTGGTGCCCCACCCAAGCCAAGGCGCGACGACCACTCACCTTCGTGCATGTGGCCATGTGCACTTAGGGCCCGTAGGTCAGCCGGTTGGCCGACGGTCAATCCCAACGGTCGACAATATTCGAGCGCTCGGCGCATCAAGAGCGGGTTCTGTAGACCAAAACCCGCGTCGGTCACGTAGCGCACCCCGGCTGCTGCCAACTCGCCGAGCGGCGCAAGGTGTTTACCCGAGCGCTGCAAGGTGATCGCTCCGGCGACTTCGACGTGGCAAAGAGCCGACGAGCCGATCGACCTTACATGGTCGACCACGGCAGCCGAATCAACGGCCGGGTGAGTATCTGGCATGGCCAGCACCGTGGTGAAGCCGCCGAGCACTGCAGCGTGCCCGGCGCTGCGCATCGTCTCTGCTGCTTCGTCTCCCGGCTCGCCCAGGTGAGCGTGCATGTCGACGAGCCCGGTCGACACGATGCAGCCGGTGGCATCGACCACGTGCGGTTCGCTCAACGCGTCGGGTTCGACAATGACCCCGTTGCGAACGGCGACGTCTCGCATCGATGTGCCGACGCTGTCGACGACCGTGCCCCCGCGCACGAGCAGATCTGTGCTTTCGCTCATCGCGCATCCTCTGTCTCGACATCGTCGACCAATGCAGGAGCCGGCATGCCAGCAGCTCCTGAGCCGAGCAGCAAGAACAGCACGGCCATGCGGACTGCGACGCCGTTGCGAACCTGGTCGACGACGAGGACCTGGTCGAGATCTGGTACGTCGGCAGCGATCTCGACGCCTCGGTTCATGGGCCCCGGATGCAAAATGGGCACGTCTGGTCCGAGCGCTGCGGCCCGCTGCGCGGTGAGGCCATACAACGTTGCGTACTCACGAAGGTCAGGTACGAGTGCCTCGTGTTGACGCTCTCGCTGCATGCGCAGCAGACACACCGCGTCGGCACGCTGTAGCGCTCGGTCGAGGTTGGTTTCGATGCGGACTGGCCACGTGTCCGGGGCAGCTGGAAGCAGCGTTGGCGGTGCTACCAGCGTCACTTCAGCGCCGAGGCGGGTGAATGCGCCCACATCAGAGCGTGCGACCCGGCTGTGCCGAATATCGCCGACGATGACGATATTGCGACCCGTCAGGTCACCGAGTTGCTGTTCGAGAGTGAAACAGTCGAGCAATGCCTGGGTTGGATGTTGATGCCAACCATCGCCAGCATTGATCACCGCCGCGTCAACCCATTTGGTGAGCTGCATCGGTACGCCCGAGCTGCGATGCCGGACCACAACAGCATCAATGCCCATGGCCTCAATGGTTTCCGCAGTATCGCGGAGCGATTCACCCTTGTTGACCGAAGACGTCGACACCGACACGTTGAGCGTGTCTGCAGACAACCGCTTCGCAGCGACTTCGAACGACAGACGGGTACGCGTTGAATCTTCGTAGAAAAGCAGCGCAACTGTCTGTCCACGAAGTGCTGGCACTTTGGAAATTCGGCGCTCGGCGACTTCGGCGAACGAGGGTGTGATGCGTAAGATTTCTCGAATGTCTGCGGCTGTGAGGTCGTCGATCGACAGCAGATGATTCACTTCTGCATCGAGCCGATCTCGACGGCGGACATCGTCACTCTCACCGCTTCGCTGCGCGCAGTTGGCAGGTTCTTGCCCACAAAGTCGGCGCGAATCGGCAGCTCTCTATGGCCGCGGTCGACCATGACGGCTAGCTGCACCGACCGCGGACGACCGAAGTCGTTGAGCGCATCGAGGGCCGCACGCACGGTGCGACCGGTAAACAGAACATCGTCTACCAGAATCACCGTGCATCCATGCAGGTCGACGTTGATATCGGTCGGCGCCTCGGGAAGCACAGGCCGCAAGCCAATGTCATCGCGGTGAAAGGCCACATCGACGCTGCCGAGGGGCGGGCGGCTTCCTTCGATGGTTTCTAGCGCTTCGACAAGATGCAGAGCGGGTTCGATTCCGCCAGTCTGCAGGCCAATGATGACGACATCATCGAGGCCACGATTGCTCTCGAGAATTTCATGCGCCATGCGCTTGATTGCTCGCCGAATCTGGTCGGCATCCATCACGACCGCACGCGAAACAAAGGTTCCTCCGTACGGCGGCGCTCCGCGTCTTTCTCGTTCGCCCATCAGGCGTCTCCTTCTGTCCGTACAGACCTCACAGGGCCTGTTTCACGGTCAGAATCTGAACCTAGCAGGCTGAACCAGCGAGCGCACATGTTCTTATCTCGAGCGTGTGCGACTGACCCACAGCTGATTGCCACGCCTGTCGAGGTTGGCAAATCGGAACCCAGCCGCCCGGGCCACCTGCAACGACGGCTCATTCGCCGGAGCGCATCGCGCCACCAGCAGGTCAATCGCCAGTTCGGTGTGAACCCAGTGCGCGAATCGTCGCACACCAGCAGCGGCGAAGCCATTGCCCCGTGCCTCAGCGAGCAGCCACCAACTCACCGAAGCAACACTGGCGGCGACGTCAATTTCAGCCAATCCGACCTCGCCGACAGCCGAGTCGCTAGGCGCGGCTTCGTCGACGATCACGAGATCAAGACTCTGTACTCTGTCCAACCTGTCTCCGGCTCGGGACAACCAGCGTTGCGCCGTTACAAGATCTGGCTGCGGCGGCACAACGTTCCATCGGCTAATTTCCGGATCGGCCCACGCAGCCACGAGTGACGGTGCATCTGGCGCCGCCCAAGGCCTCAAAATTGCAGTTGTCGGCGCACATGCCAGCGGTTCATGCGGCAATCGCAACACCGCCATCGTGGGTCAGGTGCGCTCTCGTGCGGCAACCGCGTCGAGTACGGCGTTGACGAACGACGACGACTTGTCGGTTGAGTATTCTTTGGCAAGCTCCACGCCTTCATTGATCACCACCGCAATCGGGACCTCGGGGCGGCACACAAGTTCCCAGACACCGAGACGCAAGATTGCTCGATCGACCTGCGGAAGTCGATCAAGCTTCCAGTCGTGTGAATTGTCGCTGATCAACCCGTCGATACGGGCCGAATCCTCGTGGTACCCGACAATCGCTGCTGCG
This sequence comes from uncultured Acidimicrobiales bacterium, assembly GCA_937991435.1. GTDB lineage: Bacteria > Actinomycetota > Acidimicrobiia > Acidimicrobiales > UBA10347 > UBA10347. Next base: position 11,402 of record CALKPY010000101.1, on the reverse strand, counting down.
GTGTAGTCGTCGGGGCGCAAGGGCAGGCTCTCAAGCAGTGCTTCGCCGGTGAGATCTTTTGCCTCGCCCTCATACAGGAGCGCTATCGCCCGTTCGCGGGCTTCTCGCCGACCGGGGCCGGTTCGTTCAGTGTCCATCAGCGGTGTCCATCAGAGATTTGTTCAGGGGGTGGCGAGAGCCGATCGCTGGATCAGGCGCGCCCGATGTAGGAGCCGTTGCGAGTATCGACCTTGATTCGTTCCTCGGGATTGATGAACAGTGGAACCTGCACAACAAAGCCAGTTTCGAGCGTGGCGGGTTTCGACGCACCTGAGACACGATCGCCCTGCACGCCGGGTTCGGTCTCGGCAATCGTCAATTCGACCGAGGCAGGCAGGTCGACACCAATGATTTCGGTGCCGAACATCAACAACACTGCCGAGTTCGTCTCGATCAGAAAGTTCGACGCTTCGCCGAGGGTCGCCGGCTCGACCGTGATTTGGTCGTAGCTCTCGTTGTCCATAAAGACGTAGTTCTCGCCTTCGCGATACAGGTACTGCATGGTGCGCTTGTCGATGATCGCCCGTTCGACCTTTTCACCGGCCCGGAACGTCTTGTCGACGACTGAGCCCGTGCGAGAATTACGCAGCGTCGAGCGCACAAAAGCGTGCCCCTTGCCAGGCTTGACGTGCTGGAAATCGACGACCTGCATTAAGTTTCCGTCGATCTCGAGGGTCATGCCGGTTTTGAAGTCGTTGGAGGAGACAACTGCCATGCGGGCAGGGTAACGGCGCCGCCGTACTTCGGATCGGTGCTCAGATTTCCACGGGTCCGACGAAGCCTGTGAGGCGTTCGGCGCCGCCGTGTGTGCCTACGCAGGTGTCTTCGACTCGCACTCCCCCGATACCGGGCAGATACACACCCGGTTCGACCGTAGCCACCGTGCCGACCTCGTACAGTTCTTCGCTGCGAGCGGTGACTCGGGGCAGTTCGTGAATGTCAAGACCAATGCCATGTCCGGTTCCGTGACCAAATGCATCGGCCCAACCTGCTTCGGTGATCACGGCACGAGCGGCGGCGTCGACTGCAGCGGTTGCGCCACCGACAACCATCGCGTCGATGCCAGCTTGCTGCGCGGCGATGACGACCTGATGGTGATATCGCTGATCAGCCGTCATGGGACCAATGCAGAAGGTGCGTGTCATGTCGCTTCGGTATCCGTCGACACGGGCGCCAACGTCGACGATGACGAGGTCGCCTTGCTGAATGGTGCGCTCGCCAGGTAGGTGATGCGGAACGGCCCCGTTCGGACCCGATGCGACGATTGTGTCGAACCCGATGTCGTCGGCTCCGCCGGTGCGAATCGCATGTTCGAGCAGTTGCACAAACTCTCGCTCGGTCACTCCGCTGGTGAGTCGCGGAGCCACGTCGGCAAGCGCACTGTCTGCAACGGCAGCCGCTGCTCTGATTCGGGCCACTTCTGCATCGTCTTTGCGCGCCCGCAGTCGCGAGATCATTTCGACCGTGGCGACAAGTTCAAGGCCCGGCAACCACTCGCTTTCGATCGTGGTTCGTTGCGCCCAGGTGAGATGGTCTGCTTCGGCGCCGACAGACACAGCGTCGGTAACGATGGCCGCAATAGTCGAGCCGGCGTCGCGCACGATGTGAATGACAGCGGCACTGCCCGCGGCGTCGAGTTCGCTGGCGGCGCGCTCGTCATAGCGTGAATCAGTACAGAGGTGCACGTCGCCCGCAGTGACGACGACCGTGGCATTGCTGCCCGCGAATCCGGTCAACCACCGAATATTCGTCAGCGAGGTGACGATCAGAGCGTCGAGTGACTCGGCGGCGAGAACTTGCCGCAACCGTTCGACGCGCTGACTCGTCTCGATAGGCGGAAGCGCAAGCACCGGTCAGGCCATCGCAGCAAGAGAATCACGCAAAATTTCGGGATTCGGGTTGGTGACGATTTCGACGCCGGATGCACCGTCGAGCACCATCGTCACTCCGTCGAGTGCCTTTTTGTCACGCGTGAACAGAGACAACAGTGCGTCTTGATCGATCCCGGACGGCAAGGTCGTTGACAAGCCGTACTCCATAACGACACGCCGGTGTTCGGCTACGGCTGCGTCGTCGATACGCCCGAGCCGCACTGCCACTTCGGCGGCATAAACAAGACCGACCGCTACGGCTTCGCCGTGACGTAGATCAAAACCACCCTCGATCTCAAGCGCATGCGCCAGTGTGTGGCCGTAGTTAAGAACGGCACGACGACCGCCCTCGCGCTCGTCTGCGGCCACGACCTCAGCCTTGATGCGCACACAAGCGGCTACCCGTTCGGGCAGATCTTCGTCGTCGAGTCGCCCGCCACCCAGGAAGTGATACTTCGCGACCTCGCCAAGGCCAGCACGAAACTCGCGCTCGGGAAGACTCGCCAGCGTTGCTGTGTCACAGACAACGCCGCTCGGTTGCCAAAACGCTCCGACGAGGTTTTTCCCTTCGGCGAGATTTACCCCGGTTTTGCCGCCGATTGCTGCATCGACTTGACCAAGAAGCGTCGTTGCAACATGCACGACAGGTATACCGCGGTGATACGTGGCCGCCGCGAATCCGGCTACGTCGGTGACCAGACCTCCGCCGACGCCGACCACCACATCGTTTCGGGTGAGTCCCCATTGAGCAAATTGTCGACACAGATCTTCGATGGTCGACAAGGTCTTTACCGGCTCGCCCTGTCCAATGGTGAACACGCGTTGCTCAATGCCGGTTAAGACATCGATACCGATTTCAGATTGGGTCACGATTGCGGCGCGGCGGGCACTGCTCGGTATCAATGAGCCGAGTTCCGCTACCGCTCCGTCGCCGACGATGACGTCGTATCGGCGTTCGGCGAGTTCGACGGGAACGATGATCACGGGCGCGACCTTTCAGACATGCAATCAGCCTATGACAGCCCGTGCGGCACCGATCATGGTTTCAACCGGAGCATCACGACCGGTCCACCGCTCGAATTGCGCCGCCGCCTGAAACGCGAGCATCGAAACACCGTTTTGCGCTCGCAGACCTCGCACGCGGGCTTCGGCAAGCAGCGGAGTCTCAAGCGGGTGGTAGATGAGGTCGGCGACAATTGCGTGATCCGGCAACACGCTCGGGTCGAACGGCACCGATGATGAGTAGGCCGTGTCGCCCATGCCGAGCGGAGTTGCGTTGACAACGAGGTCTGCCGATCCGAGATCTGACCGGTGACCAATTCGGGCTGCTCCACCGGCAGCAGCTATTGCCTTCGCGGCACGGTCAGCGGAGCGATTGATGATTGCGACATCACCGGCACCCGCTTGCGTCAAGGCCCGCGCAGCTGCGCGCGCGGCGCCTCCGGCACCCACCACCACGACGTTCATGGCGTCAATCGATACTGAGAAGTCGTGCTCGACACCAGCGACGAACCCGCTTCCGTCGGTGTTGTCTCCAATAATCTGATCGCCGTCGCGGAACACACAATTGACTGCGCCCAGCGCACGCGCAGTGTCGGTCAGGTCGTCACACGAGTCGATGATCATGGCCTTGTGCGGCATCGTGACCGAGAATCCAAGCCAGTCAAATGCGCGCATTGCTTGCACTGCCTGAGCTGCTGCGCCCTCTGGAACGGGTAGAGCGACATAGACGGCATCAAATCCCAGTTCGGCAAACGCCGCGTTGTGAAGCTCGGGAGACATCGAGTGACGCACAGGCCAACCAATCACCGCGGCCAGTCGAGTCTGGGCACTGATTGTCATTGGTCAGAAAACGCCTTCGTCGCGAGACTTCTGCACCTGGGCGAGGAACTCATTTTCGTTGTCGGTGAAGAAATGGCGGCCGTCGGTGTCCATAAGGACGTACCAGATCCATGGGCCATCTTCGGGATTCATCGCTGCCTGCAGCGACGCCCGCCCCGGCGCAGAAATTGGCGTCGGCGGTAGTCCCCGCACAACACGAGTGTTATACGGAGCGCTTTCGTCTGCGAGCTGCGACACCGTGAGTTCAGGGTCGTACCAGGCGAAGCCGGTGCTCGGGTTGTCACAACGCGGGTCAGTTGAACACTGCTCGAGGTGCACTCCGTAGATTGTCGTGGCATCAATGCCGAGGGCCTCGTCGTTGGCGAGACGGTTGTAGATGACCCGTGCGATTTTCGCTCGATCTTCGTCAAGGCGGGCTTCTTCTTCGATCATCGACGCCACGATTAGCACCTCGTAGGCCGACAGCGATACACCGTTGTCGAGCACGAGCCCGTCATCAGCGCCGACCTCGCGAATCACTGAATCCATCTCGTTGACCATGCGCTGCACGAGTGCTAGTTCGTTCGTAGCTTCGTTTTCGCTTATCTGGTACGTCGCAGGGAACATGAGTCCCTCGATCGAAGTTGCGGATCGCGGCGCGTACTCGCTCAGCACTCGCCCACTGTTCATTGCTTCGTCAAGCTCATCGGGGTCAAGTCCGAGTTCGGGAGCGTCGAGTAGCACGTTGCGAATATCGCCTGACCAAAGCCCCTCGGGAATGGTCAGCCGGTTGAACACAGGTGGAAGGGGGCCCCGGTCGAGCACGACAACCGCCTCGGCCAACGAGCTGTTGAGACGAAACAGGTAATCGCCTGCTTCGAACCCGCCAATGTCTTTCCAGCGCAACCAGTACTGGCCGACTGTCGAGTTCGCAATCACACCGGACTCGGCCAAGATTCGCATGATGTCCGAGTCAGTGGCGCCTGACGGCACTTCGACCAAGAGCTCGGCTGCCATGGGGCCAGGGGGGTCGATCTGGTCATCGAGCCAATTATTGGCCCTGGTGAACAGCAGCGCTCCCCCACCCACAATCAGCAACACGACGAGGCCAAGCCGAAGCAGAAATGGCGAGCGCCGCGGCAATCGTTCCCATTCGGCCGGGTCATAGTCAGGATCGTGAAAGTCCGCAGCCAAGGGGTCGGCTCGTGAGTCGTACTGCTGCAGCAGAGGGTCGATCAATTGAGGTGGAGACGTCTCGGTCACAGTGACTCGTGGGGGTCGTCAGCGGATTCTTGGCTCTGTGGGTTCACTTCGTTTCGGGCGCGTGTATGGGCTTCGGTGTCGAGCCAGGCCTGGAGCAAGATCGACGCGGCAATCTTGTCGACAACCTTGCGTTGGCTCTTGGTATCAAGCCCAGCATCACTCATCATGCGTTCGGCAGTCACAGTAGTCAGGCGTTCATCGTAGGTCTCAACAGGTACGCGAAGGGTGGCAGCCAACTTGTCAGCCTCGGCCTGAGCCTTTCGGGCCGCTGGACCTATCGAACCATCAAGAGAAAGCGGTAAACCCACAACGAGACCTACGGCTTCCCACTCGCTCATCAGGTTGGCAATCTCCTGAGGAAGTTGGGGGCTGCGACGAATGACTTCGAGCGGACTTGAGATGGTGCGATCAGGGTTACTGAGCGCAACGCCGATTCGGGCATCGCCGAGATCAAGGCCGAGAACCCTGCCCGGCGGCATGTCTGCGGCTGCCGACTCTGGCTCGCCCGTCGGGGCATCCGCGCTCTCGGGACTAGTCACCTGAGCGAATGGCAGCAACCGCCTCGGTCGCCGCCGCAAACGCGGCATCGAGCCCTTCGGGGTCCTTGCCGCCAGCGACTGCGAGATCGGCACCTTTGCCGCCGCCTCCCTTTATGTGCTTGGCCGCACCGGCAATCAGTTCTCCTGCGTGCACCGGGCCACCGATCGCGGTCGCCGCGACAAGAACAACTCCGCCACTTTCGGGGGCTGCGCCAAGAACCACCACATCGACGCCGTCGTGGTCACGAATGGCAGCAGCGAGGTCGCGAACGCCGTCGCGATCGAGGCCTTCGACACGACTGATCACAACACCATTTTCGGCTGATGCCGCAAGAGTTGGTGCCTGGCCAATCGCAAGTTGACGGCGCAACGTCGCCAGTTCATCGCGAAGGACTTTGATCTCGGACACTCGCTTCTTTGCCCCATCGACAACCTCGGCCGTGGGCACGCCCAACGCTTCGGCGGTTGCTGCCATCAACGCTTGTTCTTCACGCAGACGTTCGATTGGGCCGATTCCAGTCACCGCCTCGATGCGACGGATGTTCGAACCAATCGAACCTTCGCTAACGATCTTGACCGGACCGATATCGCCGAGCCGCGCCACGTGCGTGCCGCCGCACAGTTCGATTGAATTGGGACCCGCTTCGAGTACCCGAACCTGGTCACCGTACTTGTCGCCGAAGAACGCAATTGCACCACGCTGCTGCGCGTCATCCATCGACATTTCGGTGTGAATCGCGTCAGGGTTCGCGAGAATCTCAATTGCCACAAGATTCTCGATCTCGGCAATTTGTTCAGAGGTCAGCGGTTCATAGTGGCTGAAGTCAAACCTCAGGCGGTCGGGCCCGACCGACGAGCCTTGTTGTTTGACGTGGTCGCCGAGAACCTCGCGCAAGGCGTAGTGCAGCAGGTGTGTGCCGGTGTGATTGCGTCGAATCGCCGATCGCCGGGATGAATCGATCCGAGCGATCACCTCATCGCCTGGTGCCAGCGCCGAATCTGCACCAACCGCGTGGTGCAGATGCAGCCCGGGAACCACATAGGTGGTGTCGGTTATATGAACCTCGATGCCGTTGCACTCGACAACACCCGAGTCGCCAATCTGGCCACCTGATTCGGCATAGAACGGCGTGCGATCTAGCAGAATCCCCGAAGACGTCACTGCGATGACCGTCGCCTGACATTCGTCGTGGTCGCGGCCGACGAACTCGGTCTCGCCATGTTCGTCGAGAACCGATACAAACGAGCTGACGTCATCGCCAACGGCGCTCTTGGCCTGATGGTCTGCACGGCCGCGCTCGCGCTGTGCGCTCATGTGTGATTCGAAGTCTTCATGATCGACGCCGAATGACCGCTCAGCCGCGATCTCAGCAGTGACCTCGAACGGAAAACCAAAGGTGTCGTGCAGCTGAAAGGCGGTGGCCCCGGACAAGCGTTCACCATCGCCAAGATCGTCGAGGGCCCCATCGAGCATGACTGAACCTTGCTTGAGCGTTTGACGGAAGCTGGCTTCTTCGCGCTCGACTACCCCTCGAACAAAGTCATGGTTCTCGACGATCTCGGGATAGTCCTCGCCCATGATCTCGACCACCTCGTCGACCATGGTGGGGGTTACCAGGTTGTCGACGCCGAGCAGATATGCATGGCGTATTGCTCGGCGCATGATGCGGCGAACGACATAGCCACGCTCTTCGTTGCTGGGAAATACGCCATCGCTAATGAGAAACGTCATGGCGCGGCTGTGCTCGGCCAGAATGCGAACCGACACATCGCGGGTTTCGTCTGCGCCGTAGGACACCCCAGACAACGAGCAGGCCTTATCGACGAGTCGTTTCATCTCGTCGATCTCGAAGACCGAATCGACCCCCTGGAGCAGCGTCAAGATCCGCTCAAGCCCGGCTCCTGTATCGATCGATGGCGCTGGCAGCAGAAGTTTCTCCCCGCTTTCCTGCGTGTCGTACTGCATAAAGACGAGATTCCAGAATTCAAGGAAGCGTTCGTCGCCACCATGGGCTGGGCCGCCATCAGGGCCGAAAGACGCGCCCTTGTCAATGAACAGCTCAGAACACGGGCCGTTCGGGCCAGTGTCGGCCATCTTCCAGTAGTTGTCTTCGTCGAGGCGTTGAATGCGCTCGGGTCGCACACCGACTTTGTCCCGCCAAATCTCTTCGGCTTCGTCGTCACTAAGGTGAACAGTGACCCAGAGCTGATCCGGATCGATGCCGAGGACCTCGGTAGTGAACTCCCACGCAAACGGAATGGCGTCGGACTTGAAATAGTCGCCGAAGCTGAAGTTGCCCATCATCTCAAAGAAGGTGAGATGGCGCTTGGTGCGCCCGATCTCGTCGAGATCGTTGTGCTTGCCGCCAGCACGAGCGCACTTCTGCACTGTCACGGCGCGCTTGTAGGCCGGGGTGTCTTCGCCCACAAAGTACGGCTTGAACGGAACCATTCCCGCGACGGTGAACATGACGGTCGGGTCCTGGGGAACCAAGCTGGCGCTTGGCACAGCGGTGTGGTCCTTGGCGATGAAGAAATCGCGGAATGCTTTGCGCAATTGACGAGCTTCCATAGCAGGCCACTCTAGGTGCCGGCCCCGAGCTTGGGAGCCGGGATTCGAGCGTCGGAACGAGGTCGAACCGATTAGCTCAGATCAGGCGACGATCAGTGGCCCACCGAGTGAGCTGGTGCCGATTCGATAGCTGCAGTTTGCGCAGCACCGACGAGGCGTGAGTCTCGACTGTCTTGACCGAAATAGTGAGCCGAGACGCTAGCTCTTTGTATGCGTACCCACGGGCAAGAAGCCGCATGACTTCTTGCTCTCGAGCGGTGAGCAGATCGAGCTCTGGGTCGACGTCGGAGGTGGGGATTTCTCCGGCAAACGCGTCGAGTACAAAGCCAGCCAACCGCGGGGAGAAGACCGCATCGCCCGAGGCCACTCGGCCGATCGCCGCGATGAGGTCTGCCGAAGCAATCGCCTTGGTGACATAGCCTCGTGCGCCGGCTCGGATCACCGCTATGACATCTTCAGCCGCGTCAGAAACTGAAAGAGCCAAGAAGCAAGTCTCGACACCGGCCTTGCGCACCCCATCGATGACAGCGGGACCGTTGCCCCCAGGCAGGTGTACATCGAGCAAAACAACGTCAGGCAGCTGCGTGGTGATGACCTCGACTGCGCCCTCAACGTCGTCGGCTTCGCCGACGACATCAACCGCATGGCCGATTTCAGAACGAACACCTGATCTCACGAGTGCATGATCATCGACGAGCACAACGCGCACCTGGTCAGTCATTCGATTGGCTTTCCAACGTTGTTGTTCTCGGGCTTGATGGTCTCAATCTGATACGCCCCGGACTGATACACCCCGGAGTCGCCGACTGGTTCAGATCCGTTCGCGAGGGAACCTGATCCGTTCGCGATCGGCATCATGAGCTCAACCTCGGTACCAGACCCGAGGGTCGAGGCAATATGTGCGCTTCCGCCATGGCGTTTCATTCGGGCTCGAATCGAATCTCGCACCCCAAAACGATCATCACCGATGTCGTCGGGATCAAACCCGACTCCCTGATCGCGAACGAACACGTCGACCGACGTCGCTGTGACTTCGGCAAACACATCAACTCGATCCGCCTCGGAGTGTTTCACCGCGTTGGTCGCAGCTTCGGACACCGCGTTGAGAAGAGCGTCGATGTCGCCATCAACCGGCGTGTCGCCGACTACCACGACCTCAATCGGTACTTCGTGAAGCCCTTCAACCGCGTCGAGACGACGAACGAGCTCGGAACGAAAGCCCAGGTTGGGGCTCAGAACCTGATCGTCGAAGAGCCACGACCGCAGCTCACGCTCTTGGCGCCTCGCCAGGCTGACCACTGAAGAATCTGCCGACTTCTTCTGAATCAGCGTGAGTGTCTGCAAGACAGAATCGTGTAGGTGCGCGGCCAGATCTGCTCGCTCTTCGAAACGAATGCGCTCACGACGCTCGTTGAGTAGATCGGTGCCCATCGACCGAATCACCGGGGCAAACACGATGCCGGCCCCCAGCAGCACGAGGGCAGCAACGATGCTTCCGCTCAGCGCCTGGCTCAGACTTAAGCTCAGGGCCAACGCGGCGATGATGCCGGCGAACAGGCACGCCAGCCCGAGAACCACCCGGGTAACAACATTACCGGAAGCCGAGATCTGCCCCAGGTCGACACGGTCGCCAGCGCCACGATCCCATGCAATCGCCACGGCCGATCCAACCAGGGCAACGGGAACAATGAACGAGTTGTCGAATCCCAGATTGAACACGCTCGACAAAAGCACGAGAGCAAACCCGATCAGAGCAAACCCCACGATTCGCTCGCGTCGAGATCGCGCCTTAGCAATGGGCACATATGCGTCAACGGGCTTCGCTCTGTTGAGTAGCACCCAGGCAACTGCATACAGGACAAACCCCCAGCCCCCTGCGAGCGCGAGTACGACAAACCCGACTCGCACGTAGACCGCATCGATACCGATCTCGACGGCGATCGCTGATGCCACGCCGGTGACCAACCGCGATTGCGGGTCGAGGCGCGGGACTTGCCAAAGCGAGGTTGCTTTGACAGCGTCGACGGTGGCCATGCCTCCATGGTGGCATGGCCGTCGCGAAATGCCGCTCAGGGCCAACCCTGAGCCGACCCTGACACCGCATCGCTGATATCCGGGCAGAATCAGGGCTGCGCCCGATACCGCACCGGCGGTCACCCGCTCATAGTAAGACCATGACCAACACCGATATCCCCGACAACGAACCGCCTAGTGCGCCAGAACCTGATCGGGCCGCTGCGATCGCTGACGACATAGCCCCGGATTTCGATGATTCGATCACCACCATCGCGGATGGTGACGTCACCGACGCAGACCCAGACCTACCGGCAAGCGCCAACCCGGTCTACACCGATGAAGAGCTGGAGTCGTCGAGCACCGCTCTCCATGACCCAGTGGCGGATCGAAGCGTTGATCACGCCGACTCTGTAGTTGACGATGCTGTGGGATCGGACGGACAAAAGCGCCGCGATGAACAACATGAGTATCCGCCGGAACCTCAGTCGTACCGACGGCCACGTCTTTACCGTTCTGTTGAAGACCGCCGAATTGGCGGCGTAGCCGCGGGACTCGCCAATTGGCTGAACCTTGATCCGACGATCGTGCGCATTGTCGTATTGGCCAGTGCGATCAGTGGCGTCGGGATTGTCATGTATCTGGCGGCATGGATCATCTTGCCCGATGCCCCACATGGCTACCAGCCCCCTCGGGGCCGTCGAATTGACTTCCGTAACGCAGACCCCGCAACGCTTACCCTCATCGTGGTCGCCGGAGTGCTCGGAGCCTTCATGTTCGAGAGCGTCGCCTTTCTCGCCCTCGTGCTGCTACTTGGAGGGTTCTGGCTGTTGTCGCAACAAGCCCGCCCGGAACAGCCCGAGGCGACAATTGAGAGCAGCCGTTCGGCACCCGAAACGCCGTACACCGGCGCCGACGCCCGAGCGCGCCCCGACCAGTTTGGATCGACAGCCGGATCGCTGCCTGCACCGGCCCGAAGGTCGCAACAAACCTTCGCACCCACGCCATTCTCGGCAGCGCCGTGGCCGGTTCAAGACACCGTTCATGAGAGCGCCTACGATCGCACACCTCGCCCCCCTCAGACAATCACCCGTGTTGTACTTGCGTTACTCGCCATGCTCGGCGCTTTGGCAATTGCAGCTGGCGCAGGCAACTGGTGGGATGTCAGCCCCTCGCGCATTCTCGGCATCGGCGTGGTTCTTGTCGGCGGCGGCGTGATCCTTGGAGCACTTCGAAACGGCGGAGCACGATGGTTGATCCCGCTCGGCATGTTCGGGCTGCTGC
>CALKPY010000100.1 GCA_937991435.1 uncultured Acidimicrobiales bacterium | reverse complement strand
GCCGCCGCTCGCGGCTTCAGGAGTCGAGTTCAAGTTCGATGTATTGACTTACCGACGTGTTGGTTTCGCCCTTCAAGCCAAGCGCCTTGCGTAGCTTGACGAGGTCGCGGAGGTTGTCTCCTTCGATGCACAGAGTGCGTACAACATCACCGGTCTCGGTGATATGAATATCGGTCACTTCGGCTCGAAGGTCACCAATGCGGTACCGCTTACGGCGTTTTGTGACATTGACGGCGCGAACGTCGGAGTCTTCGCCTAGACCGTCGACGGCCTCGATCACATCGCCGCCAGGGTCCTGCGATGGCGGCCCATCGAGATCCAGGGCGTCGTACAGCGAATCGAATGGCGACGGTGTTGCTTCGGACGAGTCGGGCTTATCTGAGACCCATCGTTCGAAGCCCTTGTGCGTGGCAACCAACTGCTTGATCTTCAACGTGTTATCGCGGATCTTAGCGTTGACCGATTCGTCGTGGATCAACAGGTACCAGTCGTCGACTTCTTCGCGTGTTTCGCTGTCGGCAAGTTTGCGGATCAGCTTGCGAGCTTTGCGATGTTCGCCCCAGACCCTGTATTCGAAGCGCGCTGACGGATCATCATCATGGGTTTCTGTCTTGGTTTTTGAGCTGGACATGGCACCACGCAGTCGGTCCACAATAGCCGAGCTATGTGGACCGACCGGTGAGCCTTTGAATCACGACGGTGGCAACAGCACGCTGTCGATGACGTGGATCACACCATTTGATGCGTCGATGTCGGTTGCGGTGACGGTGGCTTCGTTGATCATGACGCTTCCGTCGACGACCGACACGGCAACGGTTGCACCATTGACCGTGGCTACATCTTGGCCGTCAAGGCCGATGACCGCGGCGGCGAGGTTCTTTCCAGGAATCACGTGGTAGGTCAAAATCCTAGCAAGATCAGGGCTTGCGAGAAGCTCTTCAGCAGTTAGACCAAGAGCTTCGAGGGCCGCGGCAAACGCTTCGTCGGTAGGTGCAAGCACGGTGAATGGCCCGTCACCGGAGAGGGTGTCGACCAATTGGGCTTCGGTGAGAGCAGCGACGAGTGTCGTGAAGTCACCTGCACCAACAGCGACGTCAACAACGGTGCCGAGTTCTGCAACGGCTTCTGTTTGGGTTACGGCGTCTGTTTGGGCGACGGCGTCTTCGACGGTTTCGACAACCTCGGCTGCGGTGTCGTCGTCAGAACCGCACGCAGCAGCCAAAAGGCTGAGTGCGAGAACGAGACCGAGGATCTTGCGGGACATGTGGTGTGAAGACACGATGGAGTCTTTCTAGAAGGGAATGGATTGACGACCGCTTTTACGTCCCCGGTGTCGCTTTGGATGCACACTGGTGCGTGCCGCTGGTCACATGCTCGATGTCGTCACGGGCCGGCGACGGTTTGTTAGCCGAATAGGTCGGCGGCGAGCTCAAGCGCCTGGCGCACCACAGGCAACGTCTCGTCATCGCGGGTCAGCAACATCAATCGGGTCGTCGCGACCTGATCCCGCAACGGCACGTACACAAGGTTCGGCGGCTCAAAGCTGCATACCGCCGCTGGAACAACTGCAATGCCTTCACCCGCAGCCACAAGCCCCACGATCGTCGTGTACTCCTCAGCCTCGATGATCGGGTCATACGCTACGCCGGCAGCCTCGAGCATCGCTCGAAGTTCGGCGGTCAGTGCTGGCGATTTGGTCTGGCTGAAGCTGATAAACGATTCGCCCTCGAGCTGTCGCAACGTGGTAGTTGCTCGCTTGGCGAGTCGGTGATCTGTGCTGACCGCCACGAGGAGACGTTCTTCGAGAATCAGCGTGTGTTGCAGCCCGTTCTCGGTGCCGTGTGTGCGGGCAATGCCCACATCGATCACACCTTGGTCTAGTGCTTGTCGTTGTGCTTCGGAGCTCATCGTGCGAAGCGCAAATGTGACCTCGGGCCAACGTCCGCGATACGCGCGCAATAGCTTCGGCATGACGGCGTATGAAGATGAGTCGACGAAGCCGAGTCTGAGCTCTCCAGACTCGCCCTCGCGATGCTGAGCCATGAGCCGGTCGACTGCATCGGCCTGCATGATGAGCTTTTGAGCCAACGGCTGCAACGTGCGACCGGCGGTCGTCAAGTTCACTCGTCGAGTTGTTCGATCAAACAGGTCCGCTCCGACCTCGCGCTCCAGTTGCTGAATCTGTTGGCTGAGTGGCGGCTGGGCCATGTGCAACTTGGTGGCTGCGCGACCGAAGTGGAGCTCATCGGCCACGGCCAGAAAGTAGCGAAGTCGGGTCAGATTCATATGGCGAACCTATCAATTGGCGAAGGATTCATATTTACGTTGCTAAGGCTGCGGAACTACGTTGAACCCATGGGCTTGTTGAACGATGTCGCCAGCCGGGGGGCATCCGGCGCGAAGAAGATTGTCGGAAGTCGCGGGTCGAAGCCCCCCCGTTACTCCGCGGCCGGACTGATCGCCAAGGGCCTGAGGGGCGAATCGTGGCCCCGCGTGTGGCGTGACGTGCCACTTCGCTCCGCCTATGACGTCATCATCGTGGGTGGCGGCGTGCACGGCCTGGCCACGGCCTACTACTTGGCGACGAATCACGGCATCACAAACGTCGCCGTACTCGACAAGGCGTATCTCGGCAGCGGAGGATCGGGCCGCAACACCGCCATCGTGCGCTCGAACTATCTAACACCCGAAGGGGTCGCGTTTTACGACCGCTCACTAGCGCTGTACAACTCCATGACCGACGATCTCAACATCAACGTGATGTTCTCAGAGCGAGGACACCTGACTCTGGCCCACTCAGATTCTGCGTTACGCACGATGCACTGGCGCGCCGAGGTCAACAAGCTGCAGAACATTGACTCGTCGGTCATCGACCCGCAACAGGTCAAAGAAATCGTGCCCAGTCTCAACGTGAGCTCCGATGCCCATCACCCGATCGCTGGAGCGCTGTACCACCCGCCGGGCGGCATTATTCGCCACGATGCGGTTGTCTGGGGCTATGCCCGTGGTGCCGACCATCACGGCGTCGAGATGCACCAGAAAACCGAAGTGCTCGACATTGTCTGCACCGGCGGCGAGGGCCCCGACGGCAAAGGTCGAGGTGGCAAAGTGACCGGAGTCCGTACAAATCGCGGCGATGTGTCTGCTCCCATCGTCGTTAACTGCACGGCTGGCTGGGCCACGCTCATCAGCGACATGGCTGGCGTTCGGCTTCCGATCACGACGCAACCGTTGCAAGCCGCGGTTACCGAACCGGTCAAAGTCTTTTTGCCTGCCGTCGTGGTGTCTGGCTCGCTGCACGTATACGTGAGCCAGACCGACAGAGGCGAACTTGTCTTCGGCGCGGCGGTAGACCCATTCACCAACTACAACGTGCGCGGCTCACTTGACTTCACTGAAGGGCTCGCCGGACACATCTTGGAACTCATGCCCGGCGTGTCAAAGATGCGGCTTCTGCGTCAGTGGGCTGGCTTGTGTGACATGACACCGGACTACTCGCCGGTTATGGGTTTCACGCCAGTCGACGGCTTCTTGTGCGATGTCGGTTGGGGCACCTATGGGTTCAAGGCCGGACCGGTTGCGGGGGAGCAGATGGCCGAATGCATCGCCACCCAGCGAACCCCAAAACTGATCGAAGCGTTCAAGCTCGGCCGCTTCGAAGCCGGGCGGCTTGTTGGCGAAAAAGGCGCTGCGGCGGTCGGTCACTGATGCCGAACCTGCCGTCACCGTTGCAGTCAGTTTGCGCTCCACGACGAAAGGTGGCCTGAAATGTTGTTGGTTCCGTGCCCATACTGTGGGCCACGTAATTCGAGCGACCTTCGTCATGTGGGCGAGGCGATTTCGCGCCCAGATCCCAACGCCGCGTCGCCCGAACAATGGCGCTCGTACTTGTATTTACGAGACAACGTTGCCGACTGGAATGTCGAGACCTGGTACTGCACCCGCGGGTGTCGCAAGTATTTCAAGGTTGAGCGCAACACCGCTACCAACGAGTTTCGCGACCCGCCAATGCCTGGCAACAAGATCGGTGGCAAAGCATGACTCAGTCACACCGTCTCAATCCGCAGCCCGGTGAGGTTATCGACCGCTCTGCGCCGCTCAATTTCACCTGGAACGGCAAACGGCTGACGGGATTCCAAGGCGACACGATCGCTTCCGCCCTCATGGCGAACGGTGTCGAAGTTGTATCGCGGTCGATGAAGTACCACCGGCCACGCGGCTATATGACCGCTGACTTTTGGGACCCGAACGGGTTTGTGCAGGTCGGCGACGAACCAAATGTTCGTAGCGGTCACCGCCAACTTACGTCAGGCATCACCGTTGATCCCCAAAACGTGTGGCCGTCGCTCGACTATGACGTCAAAGCGGCCAACGGACTTGTCGGACGATTCCTGAGCGCCGGGTTCTATTACAAAACGTTCATGAAGCCAGCCGCTCTTTGGCCCGCGTTCGAAAAAGTCCTGGCCACATTCGCCCCGGGCGGCAGCGTCGACCTAGACAGCACGCCGGGCTACTACGACAAGCGCTACAGCCACCCAGATGTCCTCGTCGCTGGTGGAGGCCCCGCTGGTATGGCCGCAGCGATCGCTGCCGCTGAGTCAGGCGCTCGTGTCATGCTCGTCGAACATGAGCATCAACTCGGTGGGCACCTGCGATGGGGAAGCACAGCTGATCAGGCCTCGGCCCGTCAGCTGGCCGAATCGGTTGCCGCTGCGGGGGTTGAAGTGCTCACCGACTCGACCGTCACCGGCCGTTACGAAGACAGCTGGGTAGCGGTCAGCCAACGTAGCCACGCACATGCCGTAGAACGGTTAATCAAAGCGCGAGCCAAGGTCCTCATCGTTGCGCCAGGGCTGATTGAGCGCCCGTATGTTTTCGCAGGCAATGACAAGCCAGGTGTCATGTTGAGCGGTGCCGTAAGACGGTCGATCGCGATGTATGCGACCAGACCTGGGTCGCGAGCGGTCGTCTTTTCGGGCAACGCTGACGGAGATGCTGCGGCGATCGACCTTGAGCGCGTAGGAGTCGATGTCGCTGCTGTTATCGATGCGCGCTCGGGCGCAAACATTGTCGAGGCTCATGGCGGAGCGAAGCGAGTCAGCTCGGTCGAACTTGCCGACGGGTCGTCCATCGACGCTGACCTACTGGTAGTCGCAGCGGGATGGACCGCTCCGACGTCATTGTTGAACATGGCTGGCGATCGTCCGGTGTATGACGCGTCGTGCGCACGGTTCTTCCCGTCAGCGACTATTGACAACGTGTTGAGCTGCGGTGGCATCGCCGGTGACGGCAATTTTGATGAGATCGTCGCTCATGCGCAGGCGACTGGGCGTCTCGCAGCCGAACGCGCCGCGGCTGTACAACATCGACTGCAGGCTCGGACTGCTCGATCTGCGCCGGTCGAGTTCGCCGAACCCGCGTGGCCAGCCGACGTGCGTTCGCCGCTCGGACGCGACGCGCATCCCGAGCTCTTCCAATCGAGCACCGTTGGCATGGTGGACTTCAGTGAAGACGTATCGAGCAAGGATCTCGTGTTAGCTGCCAAAGAGGGCTATGACTCGGTTGAGCTTCTTAAGCGGTTCACGACGGCCACGATGGGTCCTTCGCAAGGAAAACTTGAAACGGTCAACACTGTCGCGGTGCTTGCCGATGCACGCGGCGAAACCATTGAAGAGGTCGGAACGACCGTTTGGCGCCCGCCGTATGCGCCGATCTCGCTCGGCGGTCTGGCCGGACGCATGTTCAACCCACATCGCGTGTCTTCAATTCACCCATGGCACGAAAGCAACGGCCAGATTCCAATTCAGGTTGCAGCGTGGGAGCGCCCCGAGCACTACGGCAACCCCGCTGGCGAGGTGACGAATACCCGCACCAACGTCGGCATCATCGACGTCAGCCCGCTGGGCAAGCTCGACCTCCGGGGGCCTGATGTGCCAAAGCTGCTGAATCTGCTCTACACCAACAAGTGGTCCAAGCTCCCTATTGGCGGGGTGCGATACGGACTTATGTGTGCCGAAGATGGAGTCGTGCTTGACGACGGCGTCACCGGCCGGCTCGGCGAACATCACTACCTGATGACCACCACCAGCTCTGGAGCCGCCAGGGTTTGGGAGTGGGCCGAGAACTGGTTGCAGACCGAGCACCCCGACTGGCAAGTGCACATCACCCCAGTCACCACTGCGCTCAGCAGCATCAACATTGCTGGGCCTAAGAGCCGCGAACTGTTGAGTCGGCTCACCTCAATTGACCTGTCTCGCGAGGCCTTTCCCTACATGACCCTTCGGACCGGCATTGTGGCTGGCATCGATGATTGCATCATGTGGCGCATCGGTTTCACCGGTGAACTTAGCTACGAAGTGCACGTCCCGTCGGGGTACGGACTTCACGTGTGGCAGGCGCTGATCGATGCGGGCGCAGATCTTGGCGTAGCGCCTTTCGGCCTCGAGGCACAACGGATCATGCGTCTTGAAAAGGGCCACTTCATTGTGGGGCAGGACACTGACGGCCTGACCCTCGCTGTTTCCGCTGGGGTTGCTTCGCTGATCAAGCTTGACAAAGATGACTTTGTTGGCAAAACCGAGCTCGCATGGGCGCTCGCCGACCGCATGCACGAACTTCCGCAAGTAGTCGCGATTCAGACCGCGGCCCCGACTGTGGTGCCGACCGAGGCCACGCAAATCGTTCGCCCTGGCACCAACGAAATACTCGGCCGCATCACATCGTCGCGTATGTCGCCAACGCTCGGAAGGTCGATTTGCATGGGTCAGGTTCCATCATCGCTGGCTGCGGGCGGGACAGCCTTGGAACTCGTGCTTGTGCCTGACGGGCGCCGAGTTGCGGCCACTGTTCTCGACACCCACGCCCACTTCGACCCCGAAGGAGCACGACTTCGTGCCTGAATTTGAATCGGCCATCATCAAGACTTACGCGCCGAACCCGGGCGCGTCGATGTTCTTGTCCGATGAATCGGCGACCACCAAGCTGCTCGTGCGGTCAGACCAGGCGCAGTTCGGCCTCGTGTTCGGTGCGAGCTCAGCGGTAGGAGAAGCCTTGATCTGTGCAACGCGACCTGATGAATGGCTGATTCTTGGAAGCGAACCTGCCGTCGACGCCGCTGCTGCTGGCATCGATTCCGGCGGATTCACTAACGTGATTCCATTCACGCACGGCCGATCCTTGTTTCGCCTCACCGGCGCTCATGCAGCGGGTCTTCTCGAGAAGATCTGTGGCATTGATTGGTCTGACGCGATGACGCCAGAGGGAGCGGTCACGTCTGCTTCGGTTGCGCTCACAACATGCGACATTATTCGCCACGATCGCAACGGCATCAGGTCGTACCTGCTCATGTGTGACCGCTCATTTGGGCAGTACCTATTTGATGCGTTGCTCGACGCCGGAGACGAGTTCGGAATCTCTGTCGAATAGAGCCGGTGAGCAGTCCGCATGATCCGGTCTAGTAGACCGAAATCAGGTTTCTGATCTTTCAGTGTTACAGAGAGAGGACGGTCAGATTGCTTCGCGGAAGAGGGTCGGATTGCGCTTGCCGACTGGCTGCAAGTCGCGCTCATCACGAATGCCGTAATGCAATGCCAACTCGGCAGTTGTGAACACCTGTCCGCTTCTCGACGCTCGCTCAGCATCGGCTGCCAACGCGGCTATGACCCTGCCGGTCGGTTCCCATTTTGGCGATTCCGTAGGAAGCACTGAGCGCATAGCGCTCCGATCCGCTAGACGAGATATTGCTTATGAAGCGCAGCGAGTCGGCTGTCATCATCAGTCGGGCAGCGTGCACGCTCGCGACGTACGCGGCTCGAAGCCCTACACCAACCTGATCGTCCCAAACTTGGATTGGGTGCTCCCAGAATTTGCCGCCCCATACCGGCGGATCCGGAATCTTGAAGGCGTTATTCACGTGAATGTCGAGGCGACCGTGGTCTGTGGCGATCCGTCGATACAGGGTTTCGATCTGCGCGTCGTCGAAAAAGTCGGTTTGAACTGCGATACCGATTCCACCCGACGCGTTGACCAGCTCGGCTGTCGTGTCGATCGTGAGAGGCCCCTGGCCGCGTGAGCGGCCCGTGAGATAGACGGTTGCACCGGCTTCCCCGAGACCGATAGCGATTCCTTTTCCGGCCAGCTCCCCATTGGCAATGCCAGGTTTCAGCGGAATGGCTCGCCTGAAATCCAGACCACGAGGGACTGACGACGCCCAGAAGTGACTTGCGAGACACGGTGTAGCGCGTAGGAAGGGAACACCGTGACGTGGCCCTTTTTTCGTTGGATTTTTTGTGGAGTCCGCCGAAACAGCAGCTCCAATTCGCCGCCTTCGTACTCGGCGGGGTCAGTCAGTTGAACCACCATGCTGATCTTGCGCCGGCTCATGGCTTTGCCGAGATCCATATGCCAGTCGTAGTGACCGTCTTGCGACGCGTAGTACTCGGTGAATTGGAGCTTCTCGGTCATGGCCGCGATGTTGAAGTTCCACATGGCAGCGTTGGCCTTGGTGGCGAGTTGGCCTAGCTGGCGAAACAACCACAAACTGTCGTCCGCCAGCTCGATCCACGAAACGGTGCTGCTGCGATACGACGTGTTGACCGTGTTGCCAGTGACCGCTTCTTGCGAAGAGCGCGACAAACCCAGTTCGATGACCTTGTCCGCTTGCTCACTACTGAACCCAGCTTCGAAGTGATAATAGTTGTCAAGAGCGACTTCATTGCCAAAGTCAAGAAAGTCTGAGTAGTTCTGAACAGGTTCCACTGCAGACGTTTCCGAGTTTGAACTCAGTCGTTGTCGCGATCGTCTTTACGTCGCGCTGCGATCAAGAGACGGTTGCGAAGACCCATAGTCGAGGAGCCGATACCGATGAGCCCGGCAGCGAGTGCCAACAGTCGACTGTCCGAGCCGGTGTAGGCCAGTTCTGTTTCGGTGTTTGTACCGGACGTAGCGCTGAGACCAAGGTCGGAGCGGTCAACGCCAGCTACCTGTGTAGTGGGCTGCGAGACGGTGGTCGCAGCCGCCGCTGCTGACTCGGCAACTACCGCAAGTCCTGGAGGTCCAGGAGCGCCCGTTGCTCCGTCGGCGCCGGACAATCCGGGTGCGCCAGCGGAACCAGCTGGACCGGGTGCGCCAGCTTGGCCGGCTGGACCGGGTGCGCCAGCTTGGCCGGCTGGACCGGGTGCGCCAGCTTGGCCGGCTGGTCCTGACTCGCCGGGAGCGCCAGCTGGTCCAGGACTTCCCGCGATGCCAGGCTCACCAGCAAGGCCGTCTGCTCCGGGTGCGCCGTCGATTCCGGGTGTGCCGTCTGCGCCGGGTGCGCCGTCGATTCCGGGTGTGCCGTCTACGCCTGGCGCACCGATAGCACCAGCAAGGCCGTCTGCTCCGGGTGTGCCGTCTACGCCTGGCGCACCGATAGCACCAGCAAGGCCGTCTGCTCCGGGTGCGCCTTCTGCGCCGTCGATTCCGGGGGTGCCGTCTGCTCCGGGGGTGCCGTCTGCTCCGGGTGCGCCTTCTGCGCCGTCGATTCCGGGGGTGCCGTCTGCTCCGGGTGCGCCGTCTGCTCCGGGTGCGCCTTCTGCGCCGTCGATTCCGGGTGTGCCGTCTGCTCCGGGTGCGCCGTCTGCTCCGGGTGTGCCGTCTGCTCCGGGTGTGCCGTCTGCTCCGGGTGCGCCGTCTGCGCCGTCTGCTCCGGGTGTGCCGTCTGCTCCGGGTGCGCCTTCTGCGCCGTCGATTCCGGGGGTGCCGTCTGCTCCGGGTGCGCCTTCTGCGCCGTCGATTCCGGGTGTGCCGTCTGCGCCGTCGATTCCGGGTGTGCCGTCTGCTCCGGGTGTGCCGTCTGTGCCGGGTGCGCC
>CALKPY010000099.1 GCA_937991435.1 uncultured Acidimicrobiales bacterium | reverse complement strand
CCCGTACCGCACGCCATGATCAGCTTGCCGCGATCGTGTTCGCCGAAACCCGACATCACCTTTTCGATGGCCGTCGTTTGATAGTCCCATGGGGATCGGGTTGCACGCTTGAGCGGTCCGTCTTGATCGGGCGACCATGAGGACCAATCAACACCGGAGCCTTCTAGGTCCGCTGTCGTGAGCCGGGTAGTTGGCTTGTCTTGGTTCTCGCACGCTGCCAAAAGGTGCGATGACCACCGGGTCGTGGTCGCCACGATCAAACGATCGGTAAATGGCGCCTTACCGGATCGAGCGAAGAATGTGCCGAGATCGTCAAGAGTCAGCGAAGTGGTCTCGGCGTAGAACTTGCATTGGATTGCGGTGAATCCTGAACCGTCGGCATGCTCAGCGACAAGATCAATACCGGTGTCGACTTGACCCTCGTTTCCTGGCCAGTCCTGCCACAGCCAAACCGACGAGAACTTTGTGGCCCACTGCGGCGCTATTCGGAAAAAGCCGAGCATGAGACGCTCGAACCGAGCCCCCTTGTCAGCTTCTGAAGACGACAGATCCCGAATCGTTTCGAGAACCTGAGAGAGTTGACTGTCGGCTGGCATGCGACAACACTACGCGGCTGCCGAGCCCAGACTGTGCTGCCACTCGCCACGCGCTTCTAGCCCTAACGGTGATAGCTGCGCGCCCGTCCGATGCCGACAGACAAACGCCGCCAGACTTGCCAGCCGTATCGCACCGCAGAGCACGACCGTGATACGTCATCGTGATACGCTTTGCCCTGTTAGCCGATGATTCGAGTCGCAAAACCGGCTCAAACTCACCGGAGAACACACGACATCACGGGCTTTGTCACCTTGGCAAGGTGATGCTCTACCAGCTGAGCTACATCCGCAAGACCGGCCACGATAGCGCGTGGACCGCTGGCCAACGCCCTGCTGTGCGCACTTTCGCGTTGGGACGAAATGCCGACGGAACCGACTCACTCCTGCGATTAGTGCGTGCTCGCAAAACTCGGGCCGTCAGCGCTGATGAGCGGAGCACCACCAAGTCGTTCTTCCGCCGAATCGATCCTTGGTGAGCGCTTCGCCGTCAAGCGGACAACGACCGGCCTGGTTCCGTTCCGAGAACAGATCCCCGGTATTGGAGCCGCCACGAGCGAGCAACTCATCGAGCACGCGAACAGTGGTGTGGGCAAGTTCATGACATTCACTAGCGGTCAATGACTGCGCTTGCCGCCCTGGAGACAGTGCGCACCGCCACAGGATTTCGTCAGCCAACAGGTTGCCGATGCCAGCAACGCGCTTTTGATCCAAGAGAAACGACTTCAGCGCCAGCGTACGACCTTGCACCAAGTCGGCGAGCACATCACCAGTGAGCTTCCATGCGTCGACCCCGAGCGACGACAAATCCGGATCGACGGTCACATTTCCGAGACGACGAGGATCGTTCATTGTCAATGTGCCACCGCCCTCGAAGTCGAGAGAGAAGCGATTCCACTCAGGCTTTAACTCTTTGCTGGAATACTCAAGCTGATCGATCGTCGCCACATTGTCGATGACCAACCGGCCAGTCATGCCGAACCGAAGGCCCAATGAGGCGGCCGACGTTTCAACCACCATGACCTTGCCGACACGGCGCGTGGCCGTCACCGTGCTGCCGGTGAGCACCTGACCGAGCGAAGACGCATCGATTTCGCGCAAATAGTCGGGGTCGTGCGCGACCACACCCGACACGGATCGCCCGACAATTTGGTTCGCATCTCGTCGATACATCTCGATTTCGAGGATCTCGGGCATGTGAGCAGACTCAGGTACCGAGGTCGTCGACCGAGTCGAAAAACTTGAGGAGCGCCGCCCCGACCACGTCGGTCTCGATCAAGAACCCGTCATGACCTTGTTCGCTCTCAATGAGTTCGTAAGTCACCGGAATCCCGGCAGCGCGAGCAAGATCGGCCAACTCGCTCTGCAAACGCGGCTGATACAGGTTGTCAGAGGTCACGCTCATTGCGAGCAGCGGCACCCGCAGCGCCTGCATGGCACGCTCAAAGGAACCACGACCGCGCGACACATCGTGCAGGTCCATGGCCTTGTTCAAAATGAGATAGCTGTTGGCATCGAATCGGCGCGTGAGTTTGTCGCCGTGATGGTCGAGGTACGACTCGACCTGGAAACGCTCCCAGAGGTCAAAGATTTGCGACGGGTCAACACAAGCGCGTCCGAACCGCTGCGCGTAGATCGGGTCGCTGCGGTAGGTGATGTTGGCAATGCCGCGGGCCAACGAAAGACCAGCATGTGGCCCCTCACCATCACCGGCGTCGTAGTAGTTACCGCCCTGCCACTTGGGATCAAGCGCGATCGCGAGGCGACCCATAGCGCTCCAGCTGATCTGCCAGGGACTCGCCGCCGCCGCTGACGCAACGGTGGCAACCGATCGCAGCCGATCCGGGAACATCAACGCCCATTCGAGCGCTTGCATGCCGCCCATGGAACCGCCGACCACGCTGTGCCACACGTCGACGCCGAGCTGTGTCGACATGTGAGCTTGCGCCCGCACCATGTCACGAATTGTGACCGTCGGGAATTGCATGGCGTAGCGGGCACCCGACACCGGGTCGATCGACGCTGGGCCGGTTGAGCCCTGGCACCCACCAAGAACGTTTGAGCAGACTACGAACCAACGATCGGTGTCGATGGCCTTGCCCGGACCGATTAAGTCATTCCACCAACCCCCGTCAGGCTGGTGTTGCGTAACTTCACCGGCCGCATGGGCATCGCCAGTAAGCGCATGACAGATGAGCACGCCGTTATCGCCGGCTTCATTGAGCTCCCCCCACGTCTCGTAGGCAATGTCGGCATTGGTGAGCAGGCCACCCCCCTCGAGAGCAAATGGTCGCGTTGCGGTGAGATTGTGAAACGAGCGGGGTCCCGACGGATCACCGGGTTGCCATGCGCCCGAAGCGGGCAGGTTGCGGGACCAGGCGCGTGGCTGGGCAAGCGATCGCTCTCCGGACATCTCACGAAGTGTAGGCGCAATACCCGAGCTGATAGGTATGGATTCTCGATCGGTCATCGCCACGGGTGTGATGGCGTAGCGACGCGACCGGGAAGACGCCCAATCCACCAATCGATCAGTGCGGCGTCGTCGACTCCATACGCAGCGTTCATGGCCTCACCAAACCGCCTAAAGGTGTCTCGTCGAGTCGTTCGTGTTGTGTATGCCGCTGTTGGCTGCGTCTGCAGCGCCTCGGCGAGCTCTGCGCCGCGACCCCAGGCGTCAGTGTCAACTGGTAACGCCAACTCGCTCAACTCGCGAGCTGCGACCTTGAGCGCTCTGGTCGAAAGTGCCGCACCGTAGTTGCGCGAAAGGAGCTGAACTGAAACCACTGGCGACGCCAACGCGGCGGCCAACTTCCAGAGATCAGATTCATCGAGGCCGTCTTGGTCGACCCCCGCAGCGGGTTCGACGGAGATCACTGGCGTCAGTGGGACCGCGTCGCCGATCACGTCGACCCAAAGTTCGATCACTGATGTTTGCGTTGCGACCAGCAGTTTCGGGCGGCTGCGTTGCCCAACCCATCGATGCAAACCTGGGTCGGATTCGCTTAGACGTTGGATATCCACCGACGGCCGCCGGAACATCGTGCCTGCGAAACGGTGATCATGGACGCCCCAGCGCAGATCGAACGGGTCGATCATGCCGACGGTGACCGCTCGAACCGGGCGAGACTCAGCCTGGTCGTCGCGGTGTTCGCGAACGACGTCTTTGAAGCCATAAAACTGTTGACGAAAGCCAGCCGTGCACGTCGCGACGCTCGATAGGCGCGGCCCGCAGATCTCCGCGTCGAGTCGCGGCACCCCATCGAGGTCAGCGGCGAGCGGACCCCAACTGGCTCCTGGTGAGCAGACCCCGCCCGGGCTCGCGGACACAAAGTTCGTCGTGACGAATCGCCTCGGCGGACAATCGTCATCGCCGCTGCCGACGCTGGAGTTATCGCGGCGGCGGAACCCGAGCGCACATACAGACACCGACGCGTCGAACACCCGCTCGTTGGGCAACCACAACAGGTCGAGTTCAGCATGTATCAACAGGTGGTCACGAATATTTTGGGCATGGCGGGCGGCAAGAATCGACAGCGGCTGGACCATCACCAACCGCCCACCGGGTGCGAGCGCTTGCAAACCTGCAGCGAGAAAAATCCACGCTTCGTCGGTATAGGCGCCTACAAGCCCGGGCCAATCAGAGCGCAGCGCAGACCTCCTTGCGACAGACCCAGCCGACGAGCTACGCAGTTGGTTCAGAAATGGCGGATTGCCCA
>CALKPY010000098.1 GCA_937991435.1 uncultured Acidimicrobiales bacterium | reverse complement strand
CCGGCCTTAGTGCCGGCGGCTTCCGCCGTTTTCGGGCGAGGTCCTGTGGCGGTGCAAAACAACCACAAATCGCTGTAGGAAGAAAATGACAAGAAAATCACCTTGAAGTCATGTGAGACATCTACTACCCTCAAGTTCTCGGGAACCATGTAGGTAACCGCAAACTACTGGGGAAGGGTCGATATCTTTGAAGATGTCGGCTGCATTGGGGAATGCGTACAGCGACCAATAAGCATCGACACGTTGACACTGGGGCAGCGAAACGATGACGGCGTTGGGTCGCATCAAGGACCGCAAAAGCGACCAGCGGTCGGCGGTGAGCCTTCCGGCGCTAGAAGCTCCTGAGGCGGCTCGCACTCGGGTGCGGTGGCTTCGACTCTTGGCGGGCGTGGCGCTCATGGCTGCCTCAATAGTCGGCGTCTGGCTCGTGATGCAGACCCAACAGTCGACTGTTTCGGTGTGGGTTGCTCGCGACCGCATCGAAGCGGGTTCAGCAGTCACGGGCGACCAGCTACTACTGCGAGAAATCAGTCAAGGGTCTCAGCTGTCTGCATTGCCAGCCAGCAGGGGGGTCATCGATCGGGTGGTTCGGGTCACGATTCCGGCGGGCTCAACCTTGGCCGAAGGGCATTTCTTTGCGACCGATGATGACCTCGGTATGGCTGCCGGCACCCTTGGCCAAGCCGCTGTTGTGTTCGATGCCGGTGCGGTGCCTTCACGAGTTCGTCTCAACGACTTGATGCGCATTCAGGTCTACATCGACGCACGCGACGGTGGAACCGTTGAGATCTTTGACCAAGTTCCTGTTCTTCTTGTCGAACGACTCGACCGTGGTGGCACCGTGATCACGGTTGAGGTCGGTTCTGACGAAGGCGATCGACTCTTGCGATCGCTCGCCACAGGAACCGCGTCAGCACAGATTGTGGGGCGCCGCTAATGATCATCGGTGTCACGAACGCGGCTAAGGCCACGGGGGCTACAACCGTCGCACTGGGGCTGGCCGCGGCCGCGGCCGCTGACGGCGTAGCTTCCCTGGTGATCGAGGCAGACGTCAGCGGCGGAGATGTTGCGTATTGGCGCATGCTCAAGGCTGATGAGGCCGGAGTTCTCGGCTTCGCAGCAGCGGCAGGCGCAGACACCGACCTCGACACCACGATCGGTCAACACGTTTGGTCAAGCCCAGGCACGCCAGGTTGTTCCGTGATGCCGCTAGAAGCCGGGGGCATTGGAATTCAAGGCCAGGTGGCCGCTTTGTGGCAAGACGGGCGCTCTGTGCTCGAGCGCTGGCCGGGTTTGGTCGTTTTGGATCTCGGCCGGTTCGAGGGCGCGACATGCCGTGGTATCTGGTCAGAACTCGATGCAGGCGTCGTTCTCTGTCCTGGGTCGCTCGCAGGACTGCAGCGGGTCGACAAAGTCAAAGATCAAGCGCCCCTGCGCAATGACTTCGGCACATGGACCATTTTGAATGGTTCTGCATGGAGTCTTGCAGATGTTGCTGCTGATACCGGCTTGCGGTTTGACGTGGTATTTGAATGGGATCGGCGATGTGCGGAAGCGATTCGTCTCGGTAACTGGAAGGCAGCAAAACGGCGCCTGCTCGGCCGCCAGCTCACCGAATTGGCGACCGACATAACCAAAGACCTCGTCGAGGTAACAGCGTGACCAGCACCCCAGATCCGAGTATCGCGAACCGTCACATCGTCGATGTTGAACAAGTCGTTGAATCCTACGGGCCTGGATTGGTGAGGGATCTGGCTGACGCGCGGGCTGGACTTCTCGAAGAGCAACCGGGTGTCGACACCGATGACGAGTTGCGCTTCGCTGAATCGTGGTTCAAAAAGAGGATTGCCACAATTCAGGGTGATCGCCTGTCCGCGGGCATCGCCAAGTTGGACTTCGATGCCGAAACAAGCTTGAGGCAATTTGTCCTCGACACAGCGTTCCAAGGGGCGCAGCTATGGCGCGTGTGGAACGACCATCCAACAGCGACGAATCTGTGGGTGCAAGGCAACGAAGATGTGATCATCGAACAAGACGATGGCTCAGTCATCACTCTTCCACCAGTGGCGAAAACCAGCAGCGAGATACGCACGGCTGTGAGGTCGTTGCGGTCGCGTTCGTCGCGCCCCGATGAACCATGGGATCACACGCATCATGCTCTTGAGTTCGTTGTCGACGATGGGACTCGAGTTACGGCCATTGATCAGGTAACAGCCAAGCCATTTGTGACCTTCCGACGGCCAACGCTGCTCAAGATCACGCTTGATGACTTGGTTGGCAACCAGACAATGGCTCGAACCACGGCTGACTTCCTTGCGGCGGCCGTGCAAGCCAAGTTCCGCATCCTCGTCGCCGGTTCGATGAATACCGGCAAGACGGTGATGTTGCGGGCTCTTGCCGCGGCCCTGCCCAAAGACTGGATCACGGTTACCGCCGAGTCACAGGCTGAACTCATGCTTGATCAGTTCGCTGGCGAGCTGTACCCCCAGTTCATCGTTGCCCTCGAGGCTCGTAAACCGGGCGCCGATGGTTCGGGCGCTGTATCGCTGAACCGTCTGATCGAAGATGCACAGCGAATGTCGCCCAAATGTGTGATCGTCGGCGAAGTCAGAGGCGAAGAAGCAGTGGCTCTATCAAAGTCGGTGTCGCAGGGCTATCAAGTGATGTCAACAATTCATGGCTACTCGTCGTTCCATGCGGTGTCGACGGCGGCGTTGTATCTCGAACAGCACACCAATATCGGTCCAGAAGCAGCCTTGCGCCGCATGGCCGATGGCATCGACCTGGTTGTGTTCATGGACATTGTCAGCGGCAAGCGAATGGTTGCCGAAGTAGCGGTTATTGGCGATGCGATTGACGGTGTCGTCAAGGCAGATCTGGTGTTTGACCATACGGGTCAGGTCGGCCCGTTGCCTGAACGGGTGCACGCCATCTTTGACCGGTTTGGTATCGGCTATGTCGACTCAGGCAGGGTCAACTCATGAACCTGGCTGTGCTCATTTGCGGGGCCACGCTCTTCGCCGGAATCATGCTGTGCTGGTCGGCATTCTGGGAGCCGATGCCGCTGGCCTTCGGGCGCCCCGACACGAAGCCGCCGACGCCCACTTGGGTCTCTCCGTGGCAGATACCCGTAGCATCCACGTCTGCTGTTGCAGTGTGGTTGCTCACAGACTGGGTGCCCCTTGGTCTCGCCGTCGCTGTGCTTGTGATGGTTGGGCCCGGCTTGGTATCGAATTCCGGCGCCGAGGCCGGCTTCGCTGACAGAACCGATGCGGTTGCCGCTTGGGTCGAATCGCTTCGTGACACGATGCGTGGTTCTCGCGGCGTCGAAGGTGCATTGCGGGTCACCGCTGACACAGCGCCCGTGGCGATTAAGGCCCCGCTGCAGAAACTCAACCGTCACGTCTCGATGGGGGTCGGGTTCAACGAAGCCATGGCCGACTGCGCCGACGAAATCGACAACCCTGTATTCGACATGATCGCAGCGGTGCTGCTCAACGCCTTGGCTGTTTCTGCTGCCCAGGTGCCGTCAATGCTCGACGACATCGCTAGTCAGGCACGAGAACGAGCTCACAGCCACCTGCAGATTCACACAAGCCGAACCAAACAACGAACCCAACTTCGCCTCGTTGGCATCATCGTGATCGTCACAATCGTGGGGTTTGTGCTCATGTTCGGGAGCTACCTAGCTCCACTCGGTACACCCAACGGCCAGCTCGTGCTGTCGGCCGCAACGCTTGCGGTCGGAGGGCTGCTTGGTTGGATCGCCGAACTGTCTGCGCTGCCTCCGAGACGGCGCGTCCTTGATCCTCGTCGGGTCATGGCGGGGGCACCATGATCGCAGCAATCGGGCTCGGGGCCGTGTTTACCTCGGGGTGCTTGATGGCGGTGTCTGCTTTTGGAGTCGCTCAACCAATCGGGCACCTTTGGGCCCACTACACGGCGGCCGATAGCGACGCCGCATGGTACGCACCTGAGGAACCGACACCGCTCGGTTTCGCCGGGGCCATCATTGAAAAGGCGTTGACGCTCGGTTCGATAGGCGATCTCGTTGCCGGCTCTCATTTCGCGCAAGACCTCGCAATCGTCGGTCGGGACCTCGTGGACTTCGTAGCGCATGCGCTCGTGAAGCTCGCGATCGTTGCTGCGCTCGGGGTCGCTATAGCCGCAACGCCGGGCTTCACAGATTCCGGCCGGATCGTTGGAATTGTCGCAGCGGTCGGGGTCGTTGCGGTACTCGTAGATGTCCAACGGTTACAAAACGAAGCAAAAGAACGTCGATCCGACTTCCTCGAAGCTGTGACGGTGTTCGTCGAA
>CALKPY010000097.1 GCA_937991435.1 uncultured Acidimicrobiales bacterium | reverse complement strand
TCGAGCAACGCTCGCCGGTCGAGATCGCAGCATTCAGCATCGGCGGCAGCGTCGAAACCGTGTTCTCAAACACCGTCACTGTTGACCTCGATGCAACACTCACAATCGCTGACTACTCGGCACTCGAGGCTCTGTTCACCTGACTGAGCCGCTGTCATCGTCGGCTCTGCATTCATGCTCGCCCTGGCGCATTCTGGGTATTTTTTTCCAAACCGCACCCAGAGTGGTCGCGATCGCGCCAACGGTGCCTATCTGAAACGTGCCATTTCGAATCGGTTGCATTGTTGCCCTAGGTTGATCGACATGACACGAACACATCGAAAATCACCTCCAAAACGAATCAGCGTTGGGCTTTTGACCGTTGCCCTTCTGCTCGCGGGTCTGGCGCTGGCCCCCGATGCCTGGTCGCAACGGGCCCAACACGAGAATATGCGGGCCGGCGACGTGTTCACGTCCCAATGCGACGAAGCTCTCTCCCGCTGCGGCACCTCGAACGGTAGCGGAGGCGGCGGCACCGGGGGCGGCGGCACTTCAACCACGGTTCCAACCGTTGAGGAGCAGGCCGCAACAATGATCTCAGGCGGTTTCGATCTGGCATCGGGTGCTGCGCCGTTTCTTGTTTCGATTCAGACACCCAAGTTTGGAATGCGGAGTAACTCCGCATGGGTCGAAAGGTCCATCGCTCACGTGTTCGACCTCGTCGGCATGGAACAACCAAATTCAGGGCACACACCACGAGAACAACATTTCTGCGGCGGCACGCTCATCGCCCCAGAATGGGTGCTCACCGCAGCTCACTGTGTCGCTGGCTCGGTCTTGACCGCTCGCATGATGATTCCCGGTCAAACGACGGTCCAGGTTGGTGGCACTTCGCTGACAGATGGCAACGCCGGTACCATCCACCAAGTCTCCGAGATGCACGTGCACCCACAATGGCCAATGGCACACAGGATCGACGACTTCCTCGCTGACGTGGATCCCGTTTTCCCCGGCACCTTTGATGGCGCAGACGTCGTCGACCGTCTTGCCAATTTCGACCTGGCGCTTCTTCGACTCGCAACGCCGTCTACGGTGACGCCAATTCAACTCGCCGACTCAGCCAGCCTGGGCTTCGGCCAAGATCCAGCACCCGATGGCAAGGCAGCGATCTTCCTCGGGTACGGACCAACCGCAAGCATAGGAACATCAGATGATGGCGACACCATCTACGAATGGTCGCTGTTGCCCCAACTCACCATTCTCGGAAGCGACAGCGATAGCAACTGCGCTGCCCTTCTCGATCCATTGCCGGCTTCGAACTTGCTCTGCTCAGAAGACGCGATCAACGACGGTCAAGTGAGTGTTCTTTGCCCCAGCGACAGCGGTGGACCTCAACTCGCAGTTGAGGTGACGAGCAGTAACCCGTTAACATTCCGACTTGCTCAAATTGGCGTAATCACCGCTACATCGCCGGGCACAAACTGCGGAGCCGCGGCGGGAACGTCAATCAGCATTCGAACCGCTGCGGGCCGCGACTTCATTGCGTGTACCGCAGGGGTCTACTTTGACGACGTGCCAGTTGAGACCGCCTACTCCTGCCCATCTGAGTGAAATTGGTAGCACCCGGTCGTTCGGCTTGCTGAACGACCGGGCCTTTGCCGCTGCTGAACCCCAACCCTGGAGGCGCAAAACACGATTGTGTTAGCTTCCACAGGCGTGCAAACGCCCGCCAGTGAGGGGACCGAAATGGAGTCAACAGGTATCGACGCGATCACCATCTTCACTGCTCGCAAGGTCATCACCATGAACCCGTCGAACCCTGCCGCCGAAGCCGTGGCGGTTTCGGGCGATCGGATCCTCGCGGTGGGCACGCTCGAGGAGTGCAAGTCGTGGGGACCGCACACGATCGACGAACGTTTCGCAGACCTCATACTCACGCCCGGATTCGTCGAAGCCCACAGCCATGCAATGGCAGGCGGCATGTGGTCCATGCCCTACGTTGGCTTTTTCGATCGCCAAGACCCGACTAACACCACCTGGCGCGGTTGCAAGACGCTCGACGCCGTGATTGAACGGCTGATCGAAGTCGAAGCAAGGATGACCGACCCAACTGCGGCGCTCATCGCGTGGGGACTCGACCCCATCTACTTCGCCGGCGAGCGACTGGTCGCCAAGCACCTCGACCGCGTGAGCGAGACCCGATCGATTCTCGTCTTTCACGCCAGCGCGCATCTGGCGACCGTGAACAAGGCGTTGCTGCGGCACCAAGACATCACCGCCGACAACCCAACCCCGGGTATCTCACTTGACGAATTCGGCGAGCCTGACGGCGAGTTACAAGAGCCACCAGCGATGCTGCTCGCCGGTGACGCGTTTCGCCAGCTGGCGCGCTTCCTTCGAACCGACGAGGCGTATCACAACTACGCCACCGAAGCCCGCAACACCGGCACCACGCTCATTACCGACCTCGGCACAACACGAGTCCACGATGCCGACGTCGTCGATCGCTGGAAGCAGCTGACCGATGACCCGTCGTACCCGTGCCGCGTGATGCTGGCCGTGTCGACATCGATGGGCGGGCTCGATGACCCGCAACAGCTTGCCGCCGCGGGTGCAGCTGTTCGTAGCGAGCAGACAGCCAAGCTCAAATTCGGCATCGTCAAATTCATTCTCGATGGGTCAAACCAAGGCTTCACCGGTCGCATTAGCTGGCCGCACTACTACCAACCACCCGAGGGCCACCCTGGCAACGGCCTGTGGTTGCTCGCCCCAGATCAAGTCGCTGATCTGATTGAGCCATTCCATCGCGCCGGGCTCACCATTCACACCCACTGCAACGGCGACCAAGCCACTGAGGTATTTCTCGACGCGGTCGAAACCGTGCTTGAGCGCTATCCGCGCTGGGACCACCGCCATACGGTTCAGCACTCGCAGATGACAACCGCCGCGCAATACAAGCGAATGGCGGCTCTTGGCATGTGCGCCAACATCTTCAGCAACCACCTCTTCTACTGGGGTGACCAACATCGCGACATCACGGTTGGACCTGAGCGGGCTCGGTCCATGAACGCTTGCGGAACTGCGCTTCGCGAACGTGTGCCGTTCTCGATTCACAGCGACGCTCCCGTCACGCCCATGGGTCACCTGCACACCATGTGGTGCGCGGTCAACAGACTGACTGCATCGGGCCAGGTCCTTGGCGCCGAAGAGTGCATTTCTGCTGAGCAGGCGCTGCATGCCGTCACGCTGGGATCGGCGTGGCAACTCAAACTCGATCATGAGATCGGCAGTATCGAGGCTGGCAAGCTGGCCGACTTCGCGGTGCTCCACGACGATCCCTTGGCTGTCGATCCTGTCGACATCAAAGACATCGACGTCTGGGGCACCGTGCTCGCTGGCGTGCCACAGCCGGCCGACCCGCGTGGTTGAAGAACACCACACGGTGCCACCTCGGCCAGCAACAAAGCCCGGGCGAATTCCGCTCACCGTGATCGGTGGCTATCTCGGCGCCGGCAAAACAACGCTGGTCAATCACTTGTTGCGCGAAGGTTCTCAAGGCCCTAACACGGAACGGATCGCAGTGCTCGTCAACGACTTCGGTGACGTGAACATTGACCTCGATCTCATCGAGCGCCGCACCGAAGACACCATCGAGCTGAGCAACGGCTGCATTTGCTGTTCGATCATCGACGGCTTCGCCGAAGCCCTTGACCGCATTGCGAGCTTCGAACCACGGCCGGATCGTCTCGTGATCGAAGCAAGCGGCGTGGCTGACCCCGCAGCCATCGCCGCTTATGGCCACGGGCCCGACCTCGCCCTTGACGCCGTCATTGTGCTGGTCGATGCGGAAACCATCCGTACAAATGCCGACGACCGCTATGTCGGGCAGACCGTTCGCCAACAGCTCACAGCCGCAGAGATTGTGGTGCTCAACAAATCGGACCTCGTCGCGACCGAAGAGCTGGCCAAGCTTCACGCCTGGCTCTCGTCACAGTGCCCCCAAGCGTTCGTCGTCACCGCCACCAACAGCAAGGTCGCAGCCGAAGTCCTCTTCGGAAGACCGCCGACGCATCGACCGGTCGACAGCGGCACGGACCACCACAACGACGTGTTCCACAGCCGCACCATCGCATTCGACGCGCCACCGACTCGCGACGACTTCGACTCGTTCATGCACAACCTCGGAGAGCGTTGCGTTCGAGCCAAGGGTTTTGTGCAACTCGCCGAAGATCCCGATTTGGTGTTTGTCGTGCAACGAGTGGGCCGCAGATGGACCCTGCGCCGGTCCCATCACCAAACCGTGTCGCGGCTCAACTCGATCGTGGTGATCGAGGTTAGAGATCCAAACCCTGAAGCAAGCTGACGATCTCGGTCGGCACATCGGCGACCAGCGCTCCGGCGGCGCTCAGAGCTTGCATCTTTGAGGCCGCGGTTCCTTTGCCCCCCGACACGAGCGCTCCAGCATGTCCCATCTTCTTGCCTTCAGGAGCGTTCTTGCCGGCAATGAACGACACCACTGGCTTGTGCATCGACTCGAGGTACGAAGCTGCTTGTTCTTCCATCGGGCCACCGACTTCGCCCAACAACACCACCGCGTCGGTCGTCGGGTCAGCTTCGAACATTTCGAGGGCGTCTCGAAATGTCGTGCCGACAATCGGGTCACCTCCGAGTCCCAAGAACGCGGACTGGCCAAAGCCCGCTTGCACCAAGTGCAGGTTGATGAGCGCACCCAGACTGCCGCTGCGCGACACGACCCCAATGCGCCCCGGACTGAACAGGCGCTCTGACCAACCGGGCATGATGCCAACGAAGTCGCGCCCCGGGAACACGACGCCCGGACAATTCGGGCCGATCACCCTGGTGCCACAAGCGCGGGCCGCGGCGATGATCTGCATGGTGTCGTGCACGGGCACGAACTCAGCAAGAACAATCACGTTGGGAACGCCAGCCTCGATTGCTTCGATCGCTGCGCCTTTGGCGAAACGAGCAGGCACGAAGACCACCGAGACGTCGATGTCGTGATCAGCCACCGCGTGGCTGACCGTGTCGTAGACCGGCGTACCAGCCACGACCTGGCCGGCTTTGCCTGGCGTGCAACCGGCGACGACTTGGCTTCCGTACGCCAACATCTGTTCGGTCCAATACGACCCTTCGCCCCCGGTAATTCCTTGCACGAGCACACGACGCGGCGCGGTACCAAAGAGCTCGCGAACGCTGGTCACGATGTGGCCTCGACGCGCTTCGCTGCGTTGGCAATTGCTTCGCGAATCGCGTCGTCCATCGACTCGTGCGGCTCACGGCCAAGCTCCGTACGAACAAGCTCCTGCGCTCGTTCTTCGCCGGTGCCGTGGATACAGAACGAGACCTCGAGATCAGGTGCCAGGGTCTTCCAGCCCTCGATGAGCCCCTCGGCAATCACATCAGTACGGGCATATGCGCCACACAGATTCACTAACAGGCTCTTGACCTTGGGGTTCTTCAGCACCAACGCCAATGCCGGTGTCGCACGCTTGTACGCCATGCCACCAACCTCAAGGAAGTTGGCCGGGGCGCCTCCATGGGCGGTGACGGCGTCCATAGTCGCCATCGTGAGCCCAGCCCCGTTCGCCAGAACGCCGACATCGCCGTCAAGTTCCACAAACAGGAAGCCCTGCTCTGCTGCTTCGAGCTCGAGCGCAGTACCCACCGCCCGCTGAGCAGGAAGGTCCAGCTGCCGCAAAAGAGCGTTGTCGTCGACGATCAGCTTGGCGTCGAGAGCGACGAGTGAGCCATCAGTGGTGACAGCCAGTGGGTTGATCTCGACCAACTGAGCATCGAGGAAACGAAATCGTTCGTACAGGCGAAGCAACACATCGACCAATGCACGTTTCTGCTCACCATCGAGCAGGTTGCCCAGGATTGCAACCGCGCCCTCGGCGTCACTTGGGGTTAGTCCAATACTGATATCGATGGGCATCTTGGCGACTGACTCAGGCGAAGATTCGTGCACGTCTTCGATGTCAACACCACCGTGCGCCGACACCATCAGCAGCGGACCGGCGCTCGTCGCATCGACAACAACAGCCACGTAGAGCTCATGGGCGATCTCGACGCGAGGTTCGACCAATACGCGATCGACCATGTGGTCACCGAGTTCAGAACCGAGCAACCTGCGCGCTGCTGCTTCGACCTCTTCTGCGGAGTCAGCGGCCACGATGCCACCGGCCTTGCCCCGTTTGCCAGCGGGCACTTGGGCCTTGACCATGACCGGGCCGCCCGAGGCCAAGACTGCCTCAGCGACAGTTTCTGCGACCGTGCCGACCGGCGTGTGAATACCGCCAGCAGCGAGAAGCCGTTTGGCATCAGCTTCCTCGACAAACATTGAGGTTGCCTCTCAGCCGCGCCGGGCGAGAAAGTCACCGAACAGGTCCTGTTCGGTTGGCTCCGTGCTCGGAATCGGTCGAGCGAGATAGGTGAAATTGAGAAAGTGTTTGTAGGTCAGATTCTCGCAGGTGTCGTTGTCACCCCAAGTCCCTGCGCCCATCGACAGTGTGAAGTCAAGACCGTTGTCAAAGCTTCCACCGTTGTTGTAGGCGTGAGGTTGATTGACGAGCACGGTCGAAACGCGGGCTCGTCGAGCCAGCTGGTCGGCTCGCTCTGACACAGTGGTGTGTATTCCTGCCGAATGACCTTCGCCCATAAAGGCGAGGATCGCATCGACGGTGTCGAGCGCCTGCGCGAAATCCGCGGTGCGATACACGGTCAACACGACCGAGAGCTTTTCGCCTGAAAACGGATGATCGGGACCGATGCCGTCTTCTTCAACAATGAGGAACCTCGACCCCAGCGCTCCCGGTGCTTCGAACCCAGCGACCTCAGCAATACGGCGCGCGGGCTGGGCGACGATCTGGCGATTCAGCTGACCGCCGGGCCACATGGCGTCTTGAAGCATTGCCTTGTCTGAGTCGGGAACGAGCCAACCGCCCGCATCTTGAAGCCGCAGCAGAACCTCGTCGTAGACCGACGAATCGATCAGAAGCGAGTTCTCCGACGAACAGCTCGTCGCATGGTCAAACGTTTTGCTTGCCACGATTTTCGCAATCGCAGCATCGAGGTCAGCGGTCTCATCGATGATGACGGGAGCGTTACCCACACCAACGCCGTGCGACGGCGTACCGCTTCGGTACGCCATATCGACATTGGCTGGGCCTGCCGTCACCAACGAATAGTCGGCAGCCTCGAGTAGCAACGCGGCCCGTGCTTTACCTGCCGCTTTCGTGTCAGCCGCCAAGCTGATGAACTGAACAAGGTCTTCGGGAGCGCCCAGCTTGGCGAGTTCCGCTCGGGCCAGCCGGACAGATTCGGCGCAGGTGGCTTCGCCACGCGGATGCGGCGCCAGCACAACGGCGTTTGCGCCCTTGAGCGTGATCATCATGTTGTTGATTGGGGTCGCACCGGGATTGGTCGACGGCAACATCGCCGCGATCACCCCCATTGGCTTGGCGATGGTCGTAACGCCCCGCGCTTCGTCGACTTCGATGACACCAACCGACTTTGCGCCGCTCAAGTCTGACAGCGTGCCGAGCGTCTTGCGTAGAATCTTGGTGGCCTTGTCGGCCTGATTGCCCAGACCACTCTGCTCAGCAGCCAAGGTCGACAGCGATTCCACGACGTCGGGTCGCGTCGCACGCCACGCAATTGCAATAACGAGGTCATCGATCTGGTCTTGGGACCAGTTCTCGATTTGCGCCTGTGCGAGACGAGCTCGGTCCACGGTGGCCCGCACCAGTTCCCTGTCGAAGTCCGTCGCGCTGGTGATCTGCATGCCCAGACCCTAGTGGTCGCCTATTCGCTGGTTGCCGTTACAGCGGTCGCCACTCGTCGCGATACTCCCGCACTACATCGTTTCCCGACGCACATCGCCCTACCCCACCCTGGGTCGTATGCACTGGTACACACGCGACATTTCACCCACGGTGGCTCGGCAGACCTATTGCCCATATGAGGTAGAGAGCGCATCGTTGACTCACGCCGCCCGCCGGGTGCGCATGACGTTCATCGGGAGATTCGACACCATGAAGAAAATTCTTTCCATCCTTGCAGCCGTATTGTTGAGCCTCATGGTCGTGGTGCCAATCGCTGCAGCCGGCCCAAGTACAAAACTGGAACGTCGCGTCGTCCCGGTCTCAGCTATCGCCGCCACCACCTCGAGGGTTTCGGCGCCTGCACCCACTATTACCCGTGCGCCACTGCGCTCACTTGTGCCAATCCGAGCACTAGTAATGGCACCGACCGCACCCGCCTCGGCATCCACCGATGGCGTCGTATTCGGGTCATGCGAGGTCACCATCACCAGCACCGAAAACATCGACTTCATAACGTCAACATCTTCGACCAACGACGGCTACACCGTCACGCCGATCCCTAACGCCGAGGTCAACATCACAATCACCGGCGACGTCAACAGTGTCACCCTCGTCACAGGCCCAACCGAAACGACCCACGCTCGCCCCGCTGACATCACCAACAGCTGCCCCGGCACCCCAAACCAGTCCATCTTTCACAACTAACCCACAATTGGCCAACACCGTGGTGACCAACCGGGCTCTTGACCGGCGGGCGACTCGGGCAACCAAGAAGCATTTGTCAACCAAGCCGTTCGGCGGCCGCCACGGTGTTGGCCATAAGCAACGTGCGAGTCATGGGCCCGACGCCACCGATTCGTGGCGAAAGCCAGCCGGCGACCTCGGCAACGGCGTCATCGACGTCGGAGACGAGCTTGGGGCCTTCAAAGCTGACACCGGCCGCGACTACTGCTGCGCCGGGCTTGACCATGTCGGCTTTGATCATGCGAGGTGCGCCGGCGGCAGCGATCAAGATGTCGGCCTGGCGGGTGTACGTCGCGATGTCGGCGACTCCGGTGTGCACCACGGTCACTGCAGCATTGGCCATATCGCGTTTGAGGGCCATCAGGTTCGCGAGCGGTCGTCCGATCGTCAGTCCTCGACCGACGATGACCACGTGCTTGCCAGCAATAGGCACATCGTAGTGGTTCAGTAGCAACTGAATACCGGCCGGTGTGCAAGCCACGGGGGCATCGATGCCTTGAACGAGCTTGCCGAGGTTGACTGGGTGTAGACCATCGGCGTCTTTTTCGGGGCGCACTCGGATCAGCGCAGCTTCGTAGTCGAGGCCCTTTGGAAACGGATACTGAATGATGTAGGCATCGACTGCTGGGTCGGCATTGAAATCGTCAACGACCGCATCAACCTCGGCCTGCGTGGCGTCGGCACTCAGGACCTCTTCGCGTGACCCCATACCAAGATCGAGCGAGTCGCGATGCTTCATAGCGACATAGTTGCGCGAAGGTCCGTCGTCTCCGACAAGCAACGTGCCAAGTCCCGGGGTGATCCCCTTCGCCGCGAGCGCCTCAATGCGGGTACGCAGTTGTTCCTTTATTTCAGAAGCGACGAGCTCGCCGTCGAGGTTTATGGCGGTCATTAGCAAGTCTCCACAGGTCAGCGCCAAAGGCGTTACACGGCGGCCGAACACTATCGCTCCGCTAGCCCCTCGTCGATCACTGCCCAAAAAAGACGCCCTTCTACCCCAATTGTGGGACAGTAGGCCGCATGCTCTATCCCCCGTTTTCGGGAAAAGGCCGCGTCGCGCTCAAGGTCGCGCCCCCACCGGCCGATTGGTCTTTATCAACCAATTCGTGCTCGTCGGAACGGGCAGAGATAAGGAGACCATCATGATCAACTCTGTGTACGTTCAGTTCCAGAACGCAGTGGCCGAACTTCGCTCGGAGCGTGGCGCAGCCATGGCTGAGTACGGCCTACTCCTCGCTCTCGTCGCTGTGGCATCGATTGCGATTCTCATCACCTTCGGCGGAGCAATCACCGAAGTCTTCACCGAAGCTGATACCGCCTTGCGAGGCGCAAGCGAAATCCCAGCCGAGGGCTGAACCCGTGCGTCGACCAAGTAGTTGACGACAATTCGTTTACGTTGAAAGGACCCGGCCCGGGGCCGGGTTCTTTCGCGTTCGTAGCGACTGCCCCGCAGACTGCAATAGACCCACCCAACAACAGGGTGCTTCCCGCACGGAACAGATCGGTCGGCTGTAATTAGCTCATCGGCAGCGAACAAGAGTTCCGTGATACGGTACGGTTCCACAATGTGGCACGCCTGGCGTGCAATCCCAGCCCTGAAACCGTGACCTGTGAGGTTGACCGTGGCCGACAATGAGACTCCAGTAAATACTGCTTCTGATAGCGGTGACGACGAGCAAATTATTCTTGCTGACCTCAATGACGAAGATCTCACCGCGCAAATGCACGATGACCTCTACGACGGTCTGGCTGACGAGATCCACGAGGGCACAAACATCTTGCTCGAGCGCGGATGGGGACCGGATCGGGTGCTCAATGACGCGTTGGTAGAGGGCATGCGCATCGTCGGCATCGACTTCCGCGACGGCATTCTCTTCGTGCCCGAAGTACTTCTTGCCGCGAACGCCATGAAGGCTGGCATGGCCATCTTGCGCCCTCTACTCGCCGAGACCGGCGCCGAGCCCGTCGGCACGGTCGTCATTGGGACCGTCAAAGGCGATATCCACGACATCGGCAAGAACCTGGTCGCCATGATGATGGAAGGCGCCGGTTTCGAGGTCATCGACCTCGGCATCAACACCGACGTTGACGAATACCTCGCAGCGCTTGAAGAACACAAGCCAGACATCCTTGGCATGTCAGCTCTGCTGACAACGACAATGCCGTACATGAAGGTTGTTGTCGACACCCTTATCGAAAAGGGCCTTCGCGACGACTTCATTATTTTGGTCGGTGGCGCTCCCCTCAACGAAGAGTTCGGCGAAGCGGTAGGCGCCGATGCCTACTGCCGCGATGCAGCAATCGCCGCAGAGACAGCGAGTCGTCTGGTCGCCGAACGACGCGCTGCGGCCTGATGACTGTCGCTGACCTGACGCTTCTCGCAGAACGGGCGCCCCTCGCACAGCCGAAGCGCACCCTGGTTCTCGCGTGCGGCGCTCTCGTCAACGAACTGCAACAGATCCGAGAGACAAACCATCTTGACCATCTCGACATCGAGTGTCTACCGGCGAAGCTACACCTACGACCGCACCAGATTCCGATCGAGCTACGCAAACGGCTCGACCGCAGCATCAACTCCTATGACGAAATCGTGATCGGCTACGGCGACTGCGGCACCGCCGGCGCCATCGACGACCTGTGCAAAGAATACGGAGTGCGTCGCATCCCTGGTGCCCACTGCTACCAGTTCTTTGCGACTGCTCCCGTCTTCGATGAGTTGCACGATTCCGACCCGACAATTTTCTGGCTCACAGATTTCCTCGCCCGACACTTTGATCTGTTCGTGATGTCTGCACTAGGCATCGACGCCCATCCCGAACTTCGCGAGATGTACTTCGGCAACTACACGCGACTGATCTACCTAGCGCAAACACACGACGCTGATCTTGATCACGCTGCCGAGGCCGCCGCGGAGAAACTTGGGCTGCGCTACGAGCGTCGCTACACGGGTTACGGCGAACTCGCCGACGAACTGACCAATGCATCGACCCCCGTGATGATCCCATCTGCCATGGGCGCCGCCTCGTGAACGCGACACGACGTCGCAGGCGGGGCGGAACCGACGAAATGGTCACCATCTTCTGGCGCGATCTTCCCGCCCAGGTAACCGCAACGATCAACGG
The DNA here is from genome assembly GCA_937991435.1 of uncultured Acidimicrobiales bacterium. Lineage (GTDB taxonomy): Bacteria > Actinomycetota > Acidimicrobiia > Acidimicrobiales > UBA10347 > UBA10347. Next base: position 6,924 of record CALKPY010000097.1, on the reverse strand, counting down.
CGAAAAAGGAACCTGGTTGCTCGAAGATCGTTTTCAGGTTGCTATCGATCGGGCCGCTGGCATCGCCGGACTCACCGATGCTGATGACTACGTGCTCGAGTGGCGGCGCGTTGCAACCCCATCGACGGGCGACCCACAGGCCAACGCCCAGGCCGAAGCCGAGCGGCTGCAACAGGCTTACAGCAGCGAGCGGGTTCGAGCGATCGTCGAAAACGGCGGACTCGATCCAACCACTTCGCTCTCCCCGCCCGAGTAACTCAATTCTGTCGCGATCCCATCGTGGCCGCCCCACATCAACCCGCCGCAATCCGGCGCCAACCCTGGAGATTGCCCACATGACTGAAACCGTCATCAGCTCAGCTACCAAAGAAGTCGTGATCGGCTTCGATCGTCCGTTCGTCATGATCGGCGAGCGCATCAACCCAACCGGCCGCAAACTGCTCGCCGCAGAAATGAAAAACGGCGACTTCAGCCGGGTTGAAGCTGACGCCATCGCCCAGGTAGCCGCCGGCGCTCACATGCTCGACGTCAACGCCGGAATACCTCTGGCCGACGAACCTGCGCTGCTCGCCAAAGCAATTCAGCTCGTTCAATCGGTTACCGACGTGCCGCTCGCGATCGACTCGTCGATCATCGAAGCGCTCGAAGCCGGTATCGCCGTCTACCAAGGCAAGCCACTGATCAACTCGGTGACCGGCGAAGACGAAGTCATGGAGCGAGTTCTGCCCTTGGTCGCCAAATCAGGTGCCGCCGTAGTTGCGATTAGCAACGACGAGACCGGTATCAGCGAAGATCCCGATGTTCGTTTTGCCGTTGCAAAGAAGATCGTCGAGCGAGCAGCCGACCATGGCATTGGGGCCAACGACATCGTTGTTGATCCTCTCGTCATGCCTATTGGGGCCATGGGCACTGCAGGCCAACAGGTATTTGCGCTCGTGCGGCGGCTGCGCGACGAGTTGGGTGTCAACACCACCTGTGGTGCGTCAAACGTCAGCTTTGGGTTGCCGAATCGCCACAACGTGACTGGAACCTTCCTGTCGATGGCAATCGGGGCGGGCATGACAAGCGCAATTATGAATCCGCTGCACGCCGAAGTGAAGACCGCCGTCATGGCGGCAGACGTTCTTGCGGGCAACGACACGAACTGCGCTGCTTGGATTCGCGAATTCCGCGACCCCGAAGCTGGCAGCGGCGCTGGTGGCGCACGACGTCGGGCCGGCGGGCGCCGGCGCGGCTGACCAAACCACCACTTCTGTGACCGATCAACATCAAATCGTCTTCACCCCTTCGGGGCTTCACGGCTCCGTTGATGACGGCACCACTGTGCTTGCTGCCGCCGCGCAGCTTGGCGTTGACCTCGACACCGTGTGCGGTGGGCGAGGCATTTGCGGTCGGTGTCAAGTCTCGCCAAGCGTGGGCGAGTTCGCCAAGTGGGCAATCTCGGTCGACGACGATGCGTTGTCGCCATGGACATCGGTCGAATCTGACTATCGCGGACGTAGAGCAATCAAAGACGGGCAGCGATTGGGGTGCTCCGCTCAAATTCATGGCGACATCGTTATCGACGTCCCGCCAGAGAGCCAGATTCACAAGCAGGTGATTCGCAAGGGCGTCGATGTCGGCGACCTGCGGCTCGACCCCATCCACACCGTTCGATACGAGACTGACGAAGCAGCTCACGACGTCACCATCGTGTTGCGATATGGCGAGCCTGTATTGACGCTCGACGGCATCGTTGATCCAATCGTCGGTATCGCTGTCGACATTGGCTCGACGACCATTGCCGGGCACCTGATCGACCTGGCCTCGGGCGAGGTTCTGGCCACTGCTGGCCGCATGAACCCGCAGATCCGATTCGGCGAAGACCTGATGAGTCGGGTGAGCTACGTCATGATGAATCCGGGTGGCGACACCGAACTCACCAAGGCAGTTCGCACTGCACTCAACGAGATGACAGCTGAGCTCCTCGCCGAAGCCGACATTGCGCCTGAACACGTCGTCGATATGACGCTGGTCGGCAACCCGATCATGCACCACCTTGTGCTCGGCCTTGACCCGACACCCCTCGGGCAGGCCCCATTCCCGTTGGCTATCGAAGGCGCACACCACACGACCGCACAGGAGCTTGAGCTCGACCTCGCGAATGCGGCCGTCTACGTCGCCCCATGCATCGCTGGCCACGTCGGAGCTGACACCGCGGCAGCGATCCTCAATGAGGGCCCTCACCGAAGCACTGCGATTCAGTTACTTGTTGATGTAGGCACCAACGCTGAAATTGTTCTCGGCAACAGTGAGCGACTGTTTGCGTGTTCGAGCCCCACCGGCCCGGCTTTTGAAGGCGCTCAAATCAGTAGCGGCCAGAGGGCAACGGCAGGCGCGATCGAGCGGGTGCGAATCAATCGTGAGACCCTCGAGGCCGACGTGCGGGTCATCGGCAGCGAACTCTGGTCGAACGAACCTGGTTTTGACAACGCGGTTGCCGCATCGGGCATCACCGGTATTTGCGGGTCTGGAATCATCGAAGCCGTCAGCGAGATGGTGAGCTGCGGCATTATCGACAAGGCCGGAGTCATTCGTGGGGAACTGGCCGCCACGTCAACTCGCATCGTGGCTGACGAGCGAACCTTTGACTATGTGCTCCACGCCGACGCGACAACACCTGACGCCACGATCTGTGTCACCCAGGCCGACGTGCGAGCGATCCAATTGGCCAAGGCAGCGCTCAAGGCCGGCATCGACCTGCTGCTCGAACATGCCGAACTCACAACGGTTGATGAAATTCGTCTTGCCGGCGCGTTTGGCGCTCACATCGACCCTGCTCACGCCATGGTCGTAGGCCTCATCCCTGAAATCGCGGTTGATAACGTACGCGCCGTTGGCAATTCGGCCGGAAGCGGCGCAGTGCGTACGCTGCTCTCAGCGGAACAACGTCGAGAGGTCGAAGCGGTTGTCCGCGACGTAACCAAGATCGAGACTGCGGTCGAACCACGATTCCAAGAGCACTTTGTGACCGCTCTCGGGTTTCCCCGTTCCACCGCCCCCGATACAGCCACCCAAGGATCTGGCGGTCGCCGCCGATCACGCCGAACCAGGAGTTCCAATGACTGATGCAGAAACCCCACGCCGACGCAGCCGTGGTGGCGGCGGCGGCCGAGCGGCCCGACAGGCCGCTCGGTCTGCAAACAACGCCGAGGTACAGGCCTGGCTCGAACGCACTCTGCCGCCAGTCGACATGCTCGACGAAGAGGGCTACGCGCAGATCGAAGAGAACGCCGACACCATTCTCGAAGAGGTCGGAATTGCGTTTCAGGAGTTCCCCTCAGCGTTGAAGCTGTGGAAAGACGCCGGCGCTGAGGTGCGTGGTGACATGGTGCACTTCCCTCGCGGCATGTGCCGTCAGATCGTGCAAGACAACGCGCCCAAGGTCTTCACCCAACATGCTCGCAACCCCGAACGCAGCGTGCAGATCGGCAACAACAGCACCGTGTTCGCTCCCAACTACGGCTCTCCGTTCGCCATGGACCTCGACAACGGCCGGCGCTACGCCACGCTCGAAGACTTCGAGAACATCGTCAAGTTGGTGTACTCGCTTCCGCACCTGCATCACTCCGGTGGAACGGTGTGCGAACCCGTCGACGTACCAGTGAACAAGCGACACCTCGACATGGTCTATTCGCACATTCGCTACAGCGATAAGCCCTATATGGGCTCGGTGACTGCCGCCGAACGTGCCGTTGACTCGGTCGACCTCAGTCGAATCGCTTTTGGCGGCGATCTACGGGACCGCACGGTCATGACATCGCTCATCAACGCATCGTCGCCGTTGCGTTGGGATGCCACCATGCTCGGGGCAGCAACCGTGTATGCCGAGAACAACCAGGCATCGATCATGTCGCCGTTCATTCTTGCCGGAGCGATGTCACCGGTCACCGTGGCCGGGCTTGCTGCCCAGTCATTAGCCGAAGCGCTGTCTGGAATGGCGTATTACCAACTCGTGCGACCTGGAGCGCCCGTGATCTTCGGCACCTTTGCCAGCTCCATGTCGATGGCGACCGGTGCACCGACGTTCGGTACCCCCGAAGCTGGTCAGGCAATTCACGTGATGGCTGGGCTCGCCCGCCGAGTCGGCGTTCCGTTTCGTTCCGGCGGCCAGTTCACATCGTCGAAGCACCCAGATGCTCAAGCCGCGTACGAATCGGCCCACAGCCTGCTTCCGACGGTGATGGCCGGTGTCAACTTTGTGCTTCACGCAGCAGGTTGGCAAGAAGGCGGGTTGACGATCGGCTACGAAAAGCTGATTCTCGACGCCGACCAATTGGGGGCCATGTCGGTCTACGGGCGGGGCGTCGACATGTCAGAAAACGGTCAGGCCATGGAAGCCTTTCGCACCAACGAGCATGGCCAGCATTTTTTGGGCAACGGCCACACACTCAAGAACTTCGAGCACGCCTTTTGGCGCTCTGACCTGTCGAACAATGACAGCTATGAGCAATGGGAAGAAGAAGGCTCACTGACCTCTGCTCAGCGAGCAAACACCAAGTGGAAGCAACTTCTCGCGGAGTACGAAGCCCCTGCGCTTGACGACGCAATCGACGCTGAACTGGTTGAGTTCATCGCTCGACGCAAGTCCGAAATGCCCGACGCCAGCTACTGATCAGCGAGAAATCGGGAGTCGATCCTGCCAATTTCTGCAACCCCGATGCGCATCCATTTCGTTTCAAAGTTGAAGTCGCCTGGCATGCCCGAGTGTCCATCAATGAAGCGAACCAATGCACCGTCATTCACGACATTGAACATGTGCGTGCTGTGCTGATTCAACGCCGCGGCTACCACCCCGTGGCGGCCCGGGCCCCAACTCTCGGCAATAGCCCTCGCTTCTGCGATATTCGCCACAAACGAGGTGGGTCCCCTAGCGTGCACCAGTGCAAGGAACTCCGTAATAGTCGGACGAAACGGAGCGTCGGCATAGATCGGAAGACTCGATGACAGCCCGCCTCCTGCCAGATAGTTCGCCACCCCTGCTGCGGTGTTCCAACAGTTCGTGCGGCGCGTGCCGGGGCTGACCACACGATTTGTTTCGATCCAGCTCCAGTTGCGAGGAACGCCGACCGGGCACGATGGATCGAGGTCGTCGAGCGGTGGCTCATACCGAGTGTCTTGTTCGTAGCTGCGTTGACGGGCGGTGTGTGACAGCTGGATCTCGAAGTACCCAGCAGGCAGCCCGTCAATCGCGCCGCGTCGCACGAGCGCGCCGCTGAACAAAGCTGCGAGAGACCGATTGCATTCGGTATCACTCACCGTTGTCTCAACCGTCGTCCCACCGAGCAGCGCTCGACCGTTTTCTACCAAGTGCTTTAGGGCGCTGTCATGGCGGGTCAATGCAACGAAACTCAGGCGTCCCGCAACCAGCGCCTGATAGTCCTCGGGAGCGACCGTGCACGCGCCACGCTGCACCTGTCTGATCAGCCACCTTGCGTACGAAAGGTCGCGGGCAGCCTCGACCCGATCGGCTACGAGCGCCTGAAGCTCAACGGCCATCGCATCAGGAAGTATACGCGCGATCGCATAGCGGCGATCCGCGACCGAGCGGTCGAACAGGTTGTCGGGAAGGTCCAACGAGTTCGGCAGATCCCGCCCTCGCCAAAGGTGAATACTTGCGAATCCTGATGACGGGTCGATGCGCGCCAGCACCCGTTCCGCAGCGTTCTCGGCATCGCAGACTCGCTTCAGTCCGCCCGCGAGGGTTGACCGGTTGGTGCCGCTGTAGTCGAGAAATCGCTCGCCGTCGGGTCCACAAATGGCGTTGATAACGCGGTGATGGGCAAACGTCGGCTCTCGAATCGAGACAATGCCCTTTGCGCCCGGTCCCCACGCCGACACCATCGCTGCTGCCTCTGCCCTGGTTCCTGCGATTTCTGGAAACCCACTGGAACCCACCGCCGCCGCAAGGTCAACAGACAGCGCTGCGTCGGCCTGACTCGACCATGCCAAGGCCTGGGCCGGTCGGCCCGCCAGGCACGCGTCGACGGCAACCGCAACACCTAGATCATTGGCCAACCGCAGCCCTGGCCCGATGTTCACAAGGTCTAGGGGTTTGTCGGCCACACGAGCCAGTCGATCAAACCGAACGTGACGCACCCACCGTACGGGTTTCGACCGTTGCAGTTTGATGAGCTGGTCATAGTGACGCTGAGCTTGCTGCGGCAACGGCCGGTCTTGCCAGCGGTACACAAACGCATCACGGCACACCGTGTTCCACCACACGGTTCGAACAGCGATATGGGGCGACCGATCGAGCACCAGCGCGCCTACAGCAAGAAGTATGGCTGGCTTGTTGGCGCCAGCGTCAGGCCACCGAAGCCTCATCTGCCCTCCCGGCTCGACCTTCCCGTGCGTAATGCTACGTGAGCGACACACACCCTTTGTCACTGTTCGGCTTACACACTCAAGCCAATGACCGCTCGATCAGATCGAGTCAGCCAGCCAGTCCGTCAGCGATCAGACCAGCGTTGTCCTGAATGAACCGCTGTTCGTATTCTTTCCTGACTGCGGCTCGCTCGTCGCCCTTGTCGCCGGTGCAGTCAAACGATGCAACAGCCACTTTGATCTCATAGGCCGACACCTCGTCAAAGGCTTCCTGTCGGGCAGCCTCGGCGGCCGGGTCGGGTTCCGCTTCGGGTTCGCCACCGACGAACGTCATGGCGACGCCATCTTCACCAATCGATCCTTGCATCGCGCCAGAACTGAATAGGCGTTGGAACAGATCATTGAACACCGCCTCTGGGTTCGAGTAGTCAAATCCCTCGGCTGCCATGCAAGACGACCACTCTTTGTCGAGGGCGACGATGCGAGGGTCAGCGTTGGCCTGTTCATTCATTTCATTCAATGCTGGTGCAAGCGACTGGAACAGTTGACCTTGTTGGT
>CALKPY010000096.1 GCA_937991435.1 uncultured Acidimicrobiales bacterium | reverse complement strand
CGGCGACATCGGCAACAGCTGGACAGCTTCCGTCACACGCGACCCAGATGCTGGCCACAACGCCGTCTTCTTCGTAGTCGGTTGTCGAAGTCTCGCCGTCTTCGTAGGTGCCGACGTTGACCCCGGCGACGCCCGGAGTTCGAAACAGGAGCCCTTCAGGTTGATCGTCAAAGGTGACGAACTCGCGGTTCTGCTCATTCCAGCTCAACGTCGCGGATCCGTAGGCCTCTTCGACGTCGCTGATCAGATCGCCAGCGCTGATTCCGTCAACGGTCTCGTAGGCGCTGTTGCTCACGATGAACACGGTTACAAGTTCGGTATCGGGATCGACGATCGCTCGAAAGAGCACCGTCGACCCATTGCGAATCACATGGCCATCGAAATCCACAGTGACGGGGCGCAGATCGCTAATTGTGTATTCACTCGGAAGCTGGTCACGGAGTTGCTCAACCGTGGATCCCAGCTGAGCATCACCGACTGACGTCGACCTAATGATTCCGTCATCACTTTGGGCTCGGGCAAAGGTGAGTCGTTGAATCGTTGCCTTTTGGATGGATTCAGCGGTCGATTCAGCATTCGCTGGCTGCGCCGCGAGAAGCACAAACGAGGCCACGAAGGCCGCAAGAAGAGCTAGAACGTTGTAGCGACGCGCAGTGCGCATATGTCAGCCTCACAAAATGAGTTCCGCCCGACAGGCTTAACGTAGCAAATCTTGAAGAAATGCAACACCTCTCGTGCCCCAACGCCGACAATTCCCTAATGGGAAACCACCGGCGTCGGCGTATTGCAACCGTAGTGCGTGCCGCGCTACTCGCGCCGGTTCTGACAGCCTGCGTCTCAACCGACCCAGCTGCTGAATCCCAAAGCCCCCCGAAGGCACCCTCGCAGAACCTGCCGTCGACAACAGTGGAGTCGCCCATCATGCGCACCCGGATCGAACATCAGCGTCATAATTACGCGATCGGACTCAACGAGTTCGGCTACCTCTCGATCCCCGAGGGCGACGGGTTGGCCCCAGTCGTGATTCTTGTGCACGGCGGGTTCTGGCGCGCGGCCTACGGCCATGACCTTATGGATCCACTTGCTGAAGACCTCGTCGACCAGGGCTACGCCGTTTGGAACATCGAGTACGCACGCGTGGGCCAGATCGACGGAGGGTGGCCGAACACTCTTGGTCACGTGGCCGCAGCTGTTGATCACCTCGCGGTGCTGGCCGAGACCGAACCTATCGACCTTGAACGGGTCGCCATTGTCGGCCACTCCGCCGGCGGACACCTGGCAGCTTGGGTCGGTGGGCGCGACCGGCTTCCTGACGGCGCGTTGGGCGCGGCACCACGTGTCTCGCCCGTGCTCGCCATAGGACAAGGCGCAGTGATCGACATGTTCGCTGCAGGCGAAGACGGACTCGGCCGAAACGCAGTCGTCGACCTGCTCGGAGGAAGCCCTTCAGAGCAACCAGATCGCTACGCAATCGCACAACCGATCAACGGCATCGCTCGAGTCGTGCTGGTGAACGGTGACCAGGACACGATTGTTCCGGCCGCGTACTCGGGTCGCGACGACTTCGAGGCCACCACCGTCACTGTGGCGGGCGCCGACCATTTCGATCTCATCGACCCGGACCACGCCGCGTGGGCTGCAGCGGTCGCCGCACTCGACGCTCTCTAATCCGTGATCGGCGTTGGCTGGTCTCGCATTTTGCTAGCAGCCTGATTCTTGTGTTCGCAGCGGCGATCTGCGCTCTATCTTCTGAGTATGAATATCACCGGTCGGGTGCGCTGATGGTTGGGCTCAACGCCATCACGTTCGTCACAACCAACATGGCAGCCGCTGTCGCCTTTTGGCGTTGCGCAGGCCTCGAAGTTGCTTTCGTGAGCGACGACCAACGATTCACGAGCCTCAAAGCCGGCCAAGGAACATTTGTGAACCTGTCGCAAGAGTCCGCCGCTCCTGCCCACGGCATGTGGGGTCGGGCGATTATTCATGTGACCAATCCCGACGCAACACACGCGGCGATGACTGCCGCTGGCTACGCACCACATGACGAACCCCGCGACGCGGCGTGGGGCGAACGATATTTTCACATCACCGATCCTGACGGCAACGAAATCTCATTCGCCCGAGTGCTCTAGGCGCCGCCGGTACTCGCGCCCTTCATGGGTAAGCGGGTCTTCACGCAGGTTGACCTTGCGCATGATCTGGATGTAGTCGCGAAGTCGCCAGTACGGCTTGCCCCACGGCTCCCCGTACAGCCTTCGACAATTTGTGCACTGAGTTCGGCTACGAGCCCGGCTGGTTCCACTTGCGTCGGGCTGAGCGACGCGCGGCGTGCTCCGGGTTCAGTCTGCTAGCGGGTACGTGCGTTCGAGCGAAATAGGCCATGCCTCACGGATCGATCGGTCCACCGACGCGGTGATGTGTGTAGGCGCGCTGTCTTGCAGCACCCGTTCCACATAGGTGTGTGCGCGCTCACGGGCGTCAGATGCCCCGGCATCGACCCAGTCATCAGGACTCAAGCGGTCACCAATCTCGGGATACACATATTCCGACTGCATCATCTCGAGCGTCTGGGCATCACCAAGGAAGTGGCCCGCTCCGTCGATCACTTGTCTGATCACATCAGCAGACAAGGTCTCTTTGGTCACCTCGATGCCGCGTATCGTGCGATTGATCGCGCCCAACATGTCGTTGTCGATCACCATGGCCTCGAGCGAAAAGGCCAGAATCGATGCAAGCATGCCCGCCGATTCATACACGAGGTTGGCGCCTGAATGACCTGCCAAGGCAACGGTGAGCGCCTTTTCGTGCCCAGCTTGCATATCGGGCAACTTCGAGTCGGTCATGCCCGCAGCGACCCCCGACGGAAGCCCGATCCAGTTCGCCAACTGGGCGGCAGCGGCATTCATCACAGCTTCTTCACCGCTTCCGCCACTCATTGCACCAGTGCGTAGGTCAGAGACAAACGGCCACAGACCCATCACACACGGATGCCCGGGCGCCATCAGGTTGATGGCAGTGAGCGCCGCCAGACACTCGGCAAGCGCCTGCGCGAGCGAGCCGGCAAGCGCCGCCGGCGAAGTAGCCCCGGCCTGCCCCGCAGACAACAGGCAGACCGGCATGCCGGCACGCACCTGGGCGACCATGACATCGGCTGACTCTTCAGCGAAACGCAGCGGCGGCACCACGAATGTGTTGTTCGCCAACATGATCGGTCGTTTCGCAAATTCGCCGGGTCCACCCAGAATCAGGTCGCACATCTCGACTGTGTCGAAAACCGCCTGGCTATCAAAAAAGGCTGACCCAACCGGTTTGGTCGTGCCGGCCAAAATCGCATAGGCGGTGTTGATATCGAGCTCATAGGGATCAGCCAGCTCGCGCGCAACGACCGGGCGCATGAAAAAGTGCACGTGTTCGAGGGTGTCGTAAAGACGCGCGATGTCATGCAAGTCGCTCAAACTGCTGTGACGGAAACGGTTCGATTCGTGATCAAGCATTGACACTGCGGCGCCGCCGGTACCGAAGTAGACCTTATTTGCCGAGATCTCGATGCTGTTGCTTTCGTCGACTGCGTGCCATACGAATTCTTTGGCAGCAGTCTCGATGGCGTGTTCGACGATGCCGCGCGGATAGTGCAGGCGCCCAGATTCGTCGAGCCAGCCGCCAGCATTGGTTACGACGTCGGTGAACTCGCTGATTGCGAGACCCATACCAATGTCTTCGAGCAAATCAAGCGCAGTCTCGAAGATCAGCGTCATGTCCGACTCGGTGAGCGGCTGGTACGAACCGCCAGTGAGGCCCGGAGTCACGGGCTTGGTCAC
>CALKPY010000095.1 GCA_937991435.1 uncultured Acidimicrobiales bacterium | reverse complement strand
CCGCCCGTGTCGGACGAGACTCTGTCGACTCAGGGCTATTCGTTGGTTCAGGACTGTTCGTTGGTTCAGGACTGTTCGTTGGTTCAGGACTGTTTATCGATGCCGGGCTGCGTGTCGATTGCGGGCTCTCGATCAGGTCAGTACCCGCGATCACGGCGGCCTCATCGACCACGGGAGCCGGGTCAATCTCAGGCGACGAGCCGAGGGGCTTGGCCTCTCCCTGCTTCGCAGGACTCTTCTTGTTCGAGTTCTTCTTCGCTGTGCTTTTGGTTGCGGTGTTCTTGGTCGCGGCCTTCTTGGTCTCGGCCTTCTTGGTCGCGGCCTTCTTGGTTGCGGCCTTCTTGGTTGCGGGCGCCGTAGCTGGCGCCACGTGGGTAGGTGCAGTGGTGGCAGCTTGGGCTCGAAGTGCCTCGAACATGCTGGTGGGTTTCGGCGCCCGCCCAGCAACAGGAACCTCAGCAACAGGAACCTCAGGGGTGATTGGCACGACCGTGACGATCTCAACTTCGTCACTCGGCATAACGACATCAAGTGCCGGATCGCTCAAGGCCTCAACCGCAGCCAGTTCTTCGTCAATGATCGTGGTCGACTCGGCAGACATAACTGGACCACGAAGGTCCGTTGCGTCGAGTGTGGTCGTCTCTGACGAGACAACTGCGTCAGCGCCCTCTGACACTTCGGCACTGAGCTCGGCTTCGGCCGGGACCTGCCCCGTGGATTCGGCCGTGTCTGGCTGTTCGAGCTCGACGGCCTCACTGCCAACGAGAGACGTCTCTTCAATGAGGGCAATCGCAGAAGCCGCTTCGACCGGCGCCTTAATCAGCGGAGCGACAGCCGGCGGCTTCGGCGCTGACCGTCGAGCCGCCCCACTGTGCGGGCCCGACTTGATTTGCGGCCGGCTTGGCGTCGGCGCTGGTCCTGGCGCAGCAGAAACTGTTGGCGCGCGAGTCGGCCCGTTTTCTGGGGTTGCCGATGTTCGAGACGTCGACTCTTGACCTTTTTGGGGTGCTGCGGGTGGGGCGGCGCTCGGTTTCGACGGCGCGGGCCGCACCTGGTTGGGCTTGGCCACGCTTGCCGTTGCAGTAGTCGCCGGTGCAGAGCCCTTGACCGGAGCGGCCTTGGTGCTATCACCCGACTTGGACCCACTTGGGCGAGAAGCTTGACGCTGACCCACCGTTGGCAACGTCGAACGACCGTCGTCGCTTGACGCTTTTGATGTCGGAGACGAGGGTTTCTTCGCGACTGGCGCCGCGCCATCGGGTCCGGTTCCCGACCGTGATCGATTGACTTCTGCTTCGAGCTGATCGCGCGAAGCCAATGGTTCGGCAGCTATCTGGCGAGCGGCATTGTCGCCTGCCGTCTTCGCTTCGGCAAGCGCACCCTTGAGTTCCTGAGTGCTTTCGTTCAGACTGCGTCCAATTACCTCGTACGCTCGCAACAGCCGATCACGCCCCACGCGCAGCCGCTCAACCTGACCACGGGCTTCACGACGACGTCGATCCATGTCCTTAAGGATCTGAGCTCGCGCTTCTTCAGCCTCGCGAATGAGACTGTCACCACGTTCCTGTGCCTGTTGCACCTTGGTCGCCGCTGCGGCGATCATCGCGGCCGCGTCGGCCTCGGCCTGCTCCTGTAGCGCATGGCCCTGCGCGGTCGCTTTGGCAATGATGGCTTCCGCGGCTGTATCTGCGGCTGCGCTGCGCTCGGCCATCACCGACTCGGCTGCGCCTCGGATCTGATTGGCTTCGGTCTTCGCGTTGGCCAATAGCTGCTCAGCCGACTTCGATGCCGCCGCTATGCGTTGATCGCCCGCTGCCCTGGCGGCATCGAGCACAGAGGTGACCTCATCACCGACCATGCGGGTAATCGCCGCGTCATCTTCAGGTTCTGCGCGGGTCCGTAGCCGCTCCTCGGCAGCTTCGGCACGCCGAACGGCCTTCCCCACACGAGCGCGCATGTCAGCTTCGCGCTGTTGTGCGTCACGAAGCGAGGCCGCGACTGCCCCGAGGTATGAGCGCACTTCGGTTTGGTCGAAACCTCGCCGGTCGACCGCAAACGTCTGTTGCGCGACAAGCTTTGGATCGTGGGCAGCGTCGATATCGGCTGCCGGCAATGAGTCGGCCACCAGACGATCGTAGAGCGCGTGAGCCCCTTGAGGCGAGCATTCTCACAATTTCCTCACAAACCACATGTTCAACACGCGCCCCAACTTTGCATAAGGCGCCCGCAAAAAGCCATCGAGTATCAACGCACGCAGCATCTGCACCACAATCCGATCGATAGAGCGATATCGCCCGCCGCTCAGGAATCTGGTTCAGGCCCGATCTCAAAGAAGCGCTCTACGTCGCCGCCCGCCTCGCCGATCGCCCGGAGCGCATCGTCGAGAGTCGCCACGCCGACAACGTGCATGTCGTCACGGTGTTCAACTGCCTCTTCGTAGTTGCTCGGCAAATCAATCGGTTCGCCAGTTTCAGGGTCGACCCAATTGTCGCAACAAAGCGGCACAAGGAACAGGTCAGCACCCGACCGTTCTGCGGCAACCGTTTTGTGGCGCACGCCACCAACTGCGCCGACGTTGCCCCCGCGATCAATTGTTCCCGTCGCCACAACATTGAGACCACCAGTGAGTTCACCGTCGGTGAGTACATCGAGAATGGCAAGTGTGAAGGCGAGCCCGGCAGACGGACCGCCGACTCGACCGGTCTCGATTCCTACCTCGAAAGGTAGATCTTCGGTGAAGTAGTTCGATGTTCCGATACCAATAAACGGTCGTTCCTCGTCAGAACGCACGTCGTCGGCTAGGCACGGGGCTGCAGCCGACCCGAGCACAACCGAGACGAGTTCTGTCTCTGACGTAAGCGCTGCGTTTTCAGGGTCGAGGCGTCCGACGAGCAGCTCGGCTGTGGCCCCAACCTCGCGTTCGCCAAGTTCAGCCACGAGACCCGTCGTGTCGAAAACCTCAGTTCCATCGACCGCGAGAATTAGGTCACCGGTACCCAAAACTCCATCAGCGCCGGAACAGTCAAAAACCGCAGCAACCTCGACACCCAGCGGAGTAACAATCAGTTCGTGGCCGAGTCGCTCGAGCGCGACGACGACGGCGGCGTCTTTTGACAACTGCATGCGTCGACGGTCGGCTTCGCGCTTCTCATCGGGGGTCTGATCACCGATCACTTCGTCTTCGTGCTTGATCTCGAGGGTGTCATCGAGCCTCGCGTCGAGCCATTGCCAGGCCGAAATGTTTGCCGTCTGCGAAACCGTTACAAAGCCAATATCACCCTCAGGTACGTACACCGACTGATCCAGCACCGATATACGTTCGATTGTGTCGTAGACCGAACCAGGTGAAATTCGATAATACGGAAGCGGAACGAACGAAGCCGCCGCAGCCGCGAGAAGCACAACCACGATCAAACTTCCGCCAAAAAGTCGCCACAGACCATTGGCCCGAGAAGTCACCGGTGACGAAGAAATCAACGGGCGAGAACCAACACGTTGGTCTGCAAGAGGCGGGGGCGGCTGAGATGCGCCAGTCCCGGCCGATACCATTGGGCTTGTTGTGTCTTCGTTGCTACTGGTGTGTGTCACCGCAGCCCTTCTGATCGCAAGTCACTTCAGGTGGCTCGACACCCAACGTCTGTCGTTGATCACGCTAGGGCATGTTGCACCGGTCGCGTCATCGCCTCGCCCGGTGCTGGGTCATATGCACCTCGCTGTTGGAAAACGCAGCATCGAAGCCCGTCAAGGGGCGCCGACCTACCGGTCGGGCCGAGATCCTCTCGATTCTCATCGTGCCATCGTTGGGCCCGATGCACGAACCCCCTGGTATGTGCGAGTGCGCGCTGCGGTCATTCTCGTCGTGCTTGTGGTCGCAACTGGCGCCGCATTGGCCGGGTTCACATTGCTGCTCATCGCTTCGGGTCGCATCTTGCTTGAAACACTCGCCGGCTAAACCTTGACTCACGACAATCTCGGCAATGCTGATGCATCCACTGACGACCCGCCAATCAACGGCGAATTAGATATCAATGCCCGGTGCACCCGTGTCGTGCTGCTCGGTCACGGCACCGCAAGCCCGCAGGCGATCTCGCAGATTAAGACCGCACTGCGCGATGAAAGCCCACATGTTCGGGCCCATGCACTTGGCGCCCTCGTGCGACTTGAGCGCTGCGATGACGACTCGCTGCGACTTGCAATCGGCGACATTCATCCGTTGGTTCGGGCACGAGCAGCAGAACTCACCTTTGTTTCAGGTGAGGTGCTGCCGACATTGCTTCTCAGCGACGACGACGTATCGGTCGTCGAAACTGCGTGCTTCGCGTGCGGGGAGCGCTCATGGCTTTCGTCTCCACCGATCGCCCAGCTGTCCGCTATTGCGCGAGACCACGACGACGCGTTGTGCCGCGAATCGGCGGCGGCAGCGCTCGGCGCAATTGGCGACCCCGACGGGCTCGAAGCCGTGCTCCAAGCGTGCACCGACCGAGTAACGGTCAGGCGTCGGGCGACCCTCGCTCTCGCTGCGTTTGACGACCCTCGCGCAGAAGAGCAACTTCGACGGGCGCTTGACGACGTCGATTGGCAGGTCCGTCAAGCGGCAGAAGACCTGCTCGAGGTCGGTCGAGTGCTCGACCGGCCTGCCGACAGCGACGCGTACGCCGACAACGGTGGCCCTTCCGAGCCCGATGAGATTGATCGCTAGCGGGGCGGCGACGTGCTTACTTGCGACCGGTATTCATAAACATGGCCTTGACCGCTTCGTAACTTTCGATGCATCGACCTGCACCGAGGACCACACACTCAAGAGGTCCGGCCACAAACTGCACCGGGACCTCAGACTCGCGAGTCAGTCGCTCTTTGAAACCGCGCAACAACGAGCCACCGCCGACCAGGTGAATACCTGTCACGAGCAAATCTTGCGAGAGCTCGGGCGGCGCCTGAGCGAGGCAGGCCAACACCGAATCAATGATCGCCGAGACGGGCTCCTCGACCGCCGCTCGCACATCGGCCGGGCTGAGCACGATGGTCTCAGGCAGGCCAGTCATCAACTGGCGGCCCCGAACCTGGGCCTGTACTTCACCCTCGGTGTAGGCCGCTGAACCTGTAACGATCTTGATCTCTTCGGCGGTCCGCTCGCCAATGGCGATTCCGTGCTCTCGGCGCACGAACTGTTGAATCGCCGCATCGAGGTCGAACGAGCCGACGCGCACTGCCTCGAGCGCGACCACGCCGCCCATCGATAACAGCGCAGACTCACTCGTACCACCGCCAATATCAACAACCATCGACCCAATCGGTTCGTTAATCGGCAGATCCGCACCGATTGCAGCGGCCAGAGGTTGCTCGATCAGCTGAGCCTCTGCGGCACCGGCTCGCCGTGCGGCTTCGATCACCGCCCGTCGCTCAACCGGGGTGATCGCCGAAGGCACGCAAATCACGACTCGCGGTCGATTGAACCGGTTAACCCCGACCCTCTCGAGCAGGAGCCGGATCATGCGTTGGGTCACATCGAAGTCAGTAATTGCACCCTTGCGGAGCGGTCGAACCGCCACGATGTATTGCGGGGTGCGACCAATCATTTCCCAGGCCTGATGACCCATCGCGAGCACTTCGCCCGACTTCTGATTCAGCGCGATAACAGAAGGCTCGTTGAGAACGATGCCCTTACCCTTGGCATAGACCAGCGTGTTCGCCGTACCGAGGTCGATTGCAAGGTCGCGAGCCAGCGTTAGTTCCTGTAGTTGCGGGTGGCGGCATCGACCTTCCACCCATTCTCACGTTGCTGTTGCAAGGTCGGCGCAATGGCCTGCAAGTTGTCAGGGGCGCGGCGCAGTCGGAAGTCGGGGGAGATGATGCGGTGCTTGAGCCAGAGCAGGCTGGAGCCAACGACAAAGACCACCAGTGGAATAGCCAGAAATGCGAGTGGTGACATGGTTCAACTCTGTAGGGATGGATCGTCGGTGAGGGTAATGGCACCATCGGGCCCCGCATGCGCATTGACGAGATCAGCAATTTCGGTGATGTGCTGAGACTCGAGCCCCCAGCTCTCGCCATTGGCCCATCGTTCGCGCTTCCAGATCGGAATTGTTGCCTTGAGAGCATCGATGCAGAATCGAGCGGCGGCAAATGCTTCGGGGCGATGAGGCGACGAGGCCACGACGATCACGGCGCTGTCACCGACAACCAACCGGCCGACTCGGTGCAACATCACAAGGCGCCCTACTTGGGGCCACCGCCGACGGGCCTCAGCTGTGAGTTCGGCCAAACGTGGCTCGACCTGGGCCTCGTAGGCCTCGTACTCGAGCACATCGACATCGTCGCGACCGTCGCTGTGGTCACGAGCAACACCAGAGAACAGAACAACTGCTCCACAGTCGGGGCGATGCGCCCATTCGAGCGCGTCGGCGATCGGCAGGGCGTCATGAGACAAGCCCACCCAGTCGTCGCAATCAAGGGAAGCCACCTAACCCATGCTAGGTGACCCGCGATATACGCGTCGCGTTGGCGAAGTAAGATTGCGCAGTGGACGGGCTTGAAGACCAAGGCGACGAACCCGAGTTCGTTCGCCCGATTCCTCATGCCGACGACCGTCTTTGGCGACATCCCGCAGAGATTGCGGCCGAGATTGCTGCTGCCAGCGCGGCAACTGTCGAGCTTCCGACTGTCGATGTCCACGGTCTGCCCGAAGTCGCCGGCTATCTCACCCAAGATGAGCCGAACCTGCGACTTCCCATCGCGATGGCAATGGCCGGCACCCTTATGTTGGCGACCGGCGCAGCGCTGCTGCTCGGGCTTTTGTCCTCACCGTCGACGTCGGTCGTTGCCGCAGGATCGGCCGTCGAGGCTCTGGCGTCGACCAACCAAATTCAGACAATCGCTAGCTCGGCCAACACCATCACCGCCATGCCGCGGGTGCAAGCAGCGACCTCCGCGGGCATGCGCGAGGGCAGCGGCTTCTTCATTACCGACGACGGCCATATTGCGACAAGCGCTTCGCTGATCTCCGGCGCCGACTACGTCATCATCTGGACAGCCGACGGACACCGATTCAATGCCGACGTCGTCGCATCTGACCATGCAAGCGATGTTGCCGTGATCCATATCGACAATCGGGTCTATCGGTCCGCTCCCCTCAACCCCGATGCCACGGTGTCCCTCGGCGATGCCACACACGTGTTCGATCACACCATTGGCCAACTGATCGACTCCCATGTCGTGGCTCTAGCCACCACCTCCCGATTAGACGGAAGCCCCTCAAGCGCTCGAATTTCATTGGCAGGCACCAGCACCCCAATCGGTTCGGCGATCGTGAATAGCGACGGACACATCATTGCGATGGCGACCGCCTTGATCGACGAAGCGCTCAATGAGCAACTAGCGACTCCATCGTGGATGATCGATCGGGTTGCGAGAGATCTGATCACAGATGGCACCACCGCCCATACCGTGCTCGGCGTGTCGACCGGCGGCGAGACCAACACCGCGGCGGTCGCGATCACCGCCGTGTCTCCCGGTTCGCCTGCAGCCGTTGGCGGCCTCAAGGTCGGCGACCTCATCGCCTCGGTCAACGGCACGATGATCGATGAATCGACTTCACACAACCTGTGGAATGTCGTTTCACAAAATCAGCCGGGCGACGAAGTCGATCTGACGATCACACGATCAGGCCAACAGCAGATCGTTCAGGTCACGCTCGACTCGCTCGACAACTGATCGGCTTCAGTCCGCAGACGTCCGCTCAAATCCCGTCAACGGCGAATACATCGCGTGGGAACTACCTGCTGCTCCAGCGACGTGCCACGGCTCGCGCTCCGATTGCAGCGACCCCGACACCCGCCGCTGCTCCTGAAAGCGCGAGTTGTTGACGGCGCTGAGCATTGAGCATTGCCCACGGTCGAGCGTCGTAGCCGTCGACATACGCCTCGACGTTGGACCACTGCGGCTTCCAGCCCAACTGCCGCAAGCGATCATTGGACACCACCCACGATTCAGTGGCGTACGGCATGATTCCAGGCGGAGTGGCGACGATTCCGGCCTGCCAACTAACGCGCACGATCTGGTCTGCGACGCTGCGCGGTAGACGCAGTCTCGGAGCCCGGCCTGACAGTTGACGGACCTCATCAGCTCGCACCCATCCGTCGGGCGCCGCGTTGTAGACACCTTCGCCGTCAACAGCCACGAGTAACGCAACGGCCCCCGCCAGGTCGTCAAGGTGAAGGAACTGCAGGTGCGGATTGGCATCGCTGCCCAGACCCGCTGCGAGCTGCATACTGCGGGCTACCCAGCTCGAACCGCGAGCGGCTACGGCGGTAGTTGGACGCAACACGCTCAGACGTCGGCCGGGCGATTCGTCAGCCCAGTCGGCGCCTAGCTGCTCAATCGTGGCCTTGTTCTCTGCGAACGAAAGCTGCCCGGGCCGCATCGGCGCTTGTTCTGTGAGGGGGATCGGGTTGTCAGATCGCGCCCCGTAAACCATCGCGCTCGAAAGCAGCACAAAGTGCGAGACGCTGCAGCGGGCTGCTGCTTCGAGCACGACGCGAGCCGTGCGGGTGTCGTGGGCCGAAGCGTCGACGAATTCGTTCTGTCCGAATGCCGACGCCAGATGCACCACGCAATCAGCTCCAACGAAGACCTCATCGAGGTCGATGAACCGCAGGTCGCCGAGCACCTGCGCTGACAACCCGACCACCTGGTGTTGTACGCGATCGATGCCGGTGACGTGGTTGTTCGGCTGTTGCACCAACAATTGGGCGACTCGGGAACCTACGGATCCACCGACGCCGGTAACGACAATGCGCATCGAGCTTCCTTCCGTATCGAGCGACGTGTTCAGCCTTGGGCGCGGACTGAATCAGAACTGCTGAGCCTACGATGCGGTTCGTGAGCGATGACAGCAGCCCGAGCGACAACCCGTTCGGGGGCATGCCGTTCTTCGGCAATCTCGGCAATATGTTCGGCGGCCAGGGCGGCGACCCTTGGGCAAACGCCAAACAGATTGCAACCGGCATCGCGAATGGCGAACGCACCGAAGACAACGTTGACCCCAGCGTGCGTATCGCGTTCGAACAGTTGGCGCGAGTCGCTGAATTACAGATTCAGCAGACATCCGGATTGCGCGTTTCCGACGGCACTCCCCCGACGATTCGGCCCGCGACCCGACACGAGTGGGCCGTCCAAACGCTCGACGCGTATCGCCCGCTTCTTGAAACGATGAGCGAGTCGCTTTCGAAGGGCATGTCTGATCTGACGGCAGAAACCAATGCGGTCGAATCCATGCCGGAGATACCTGGTCTCGGTGCGATGGGCGGTGACTTCATGGCTCAGATCATGGGCATGCTCGGTCCCATGATGTTGTCGATGACCGCTGGTTCTATGGTCGGCAGCCTGTCGCGTTCCAGTCTCGGAAGCTACGATTTACCGCTTCCTCGTTCAGCAAGCCGCGAGCTCCTGGTCGTCAACGCAAGCATCACCGAGTTCACCGACGAATGGCAGGTGCCGACCGACGACATGCGTCTGTGGGTCTGTCTGCACGAATATTTGCACCACGCCGTGCTTTCGATTAGCCACGTCGAGCAGCGCCTGCGAGAGCTTACGACTGAGTACGTCGGATCGTTCGAAGCCAATCCCGGGGGTATGGGCGGCGCTCTGGGTTCCTTCGATCTCTCGAACCCTGAATCGTTGAGTTCAGTCGAAGGTCTTATGAACGACCCCGAGGCTCTGATGGGGGTTGTTCAGAGCGACCATCAGCGCGCTCTCCTTCCGGAAATCTCCGCGCTTCTTGCGACGATCGTCGGCTGGGTCGATCACATGATGGATCGCATCGGTTCAACGCTCATCGGCAGCTATGCGATGCTTTCTGAAGCGCTGCGACGGCGTCGAGTTACCGCATCGCCGAGCGATCGGTTTCTCGAGCGCATGCTCGGTTTGGAACTCGACCAGACTTGCTATGAGCAAGGTCGTTCGTTCGTCGATGGCGTTGTCGAGCGGGCCGGTGACGATGGCCTTGCTCGGTTGTGGCAGTCAACCGGCATGCTTCCGAATCCCAATGAGATCGTTGCTCCCGGCCTTTGGTTGGCGCGTATCGACCTCGACACTCACGCGATTGATTCAGCCGGTTCCACCGCAGACGAAGAGGAATAGCGTCGGCGCGTTGAGCGTCAGTAGTCGTTGCCCTTGGGCGGGGTCGGGTCTGCATCGTCGGTCCCCGACGCAGTTGTCGCACCTCTGTCGTCGTGATGTCCGGCAAGCCATGGCGGAGGCCATAGGTCCTCGTCGCTCCGCGAACCCGGCGGCACTGCGCTGACCCAATGTGGGGGCTCGATCGCAACGTCTGCAAACGCATCAGCGTACGGATCACTCGAACCTTGAACCGAAGCCTCGGCGGCAGCCATATCGCCAACGTCGGGCTCAAGCGGCGGCGCGGGTGGAGCGATTCCGGTATTCACCACAGCGACCTTGGTCGTGGCATTGGGGTCCACAGTCGGAGCTGCTGACGACATCACCGCTTCTTCACCCCCACCGGTCAACGGTTCGTCGCCATCGTCAGCCGTCCCCGCGTTGCGCCCTGGGAATTGGAACCATCCGCCCTCACCCGGTCCAGCCGGAAGCGTGCCGTTGCGCACCGCGCGGCTTCCGGCGAAATAGGTCAACCCTGCAAACAGCGACGCGGCCGCCACGACGACGAAACCAAAGCGCACGGGGATCTGCAGGATCACCGGCACGAGAGCGCCAATGACCCAGGCGATCTGGAAACGGGTCTCGAAGCGCCCGAATGCTGCCCCCTGATTCGCTCCGGGAGCGTCGCGTTGAACGACCGAATCAAACGCCAGCTTGGCCACCGACGGCGCACCGCCGATTACCAATGCCAGCAAAACAGCACCATTAAGCCCGCCGGCCCACGTGGCAGCAACAGCTGCGCCGAAGATCGCCGCGAGACCGCCCAGAATCATCGACTCTTCTGCAAATCGTTGACGTAAACGTGGCGCGACAACGTTGCCGACGAGAATACCGACACCCCAAAAGGCCAGTGGCAAGCCGAGCTTCCAGGCCGGTTCACTTGACGCTCCATCGAGATCGAAACCCAACGCGTGTTTCGTCGCTGCACCCGCGGCACTTCCGATGCCGTCAAGCTCAAGACCGTCGGTACCGCCGCGAAAGGCAAAGGCGAGCATGAAGAACATGAATCCCACGACGCCGCGCAGAACCGACATCGCAGACGCGGCGAGCCTGATTCCGGCAGACCTGATGTCGAGTTCGTCGTCGGGCACATCGGGGTCGTCGACGGTTACACGCGGCAGGTTGTAGGCGGCCACGACACCAATCGCATAGATCACAAAGGCGTAGCCCAGCGTGACCGACGATCCGAACAATTGTTGCAGAGCAACTGCTGGGGCGGCGCCTACAAACCCCGACAACGCAGACAGCACCGCGAGGCGGGCGTTTTTGTCAACCAGCTCTTCGTGAGACGCCACGGTTGTCGGCACCGTTGCCGCTTTGGCCACCGAGTACGACTTGCCGAGTACCAGCTGCGCAAACGCGATCGGGAACAACCACAAGCTGTCGATGTTCGGGATCATCACGATCATCAACGCTGCCCGCAACACGAGCGTGAGCATGATCATCAACCGTCGCCCACCCCGCATGCGGTCGAGGGCTGGACCGATAAGCGGTCCAACGAGGGCGAACGGTGCAAGCGTGCATACCAGGTACAGCAGCACTCGCGATCGTGCCGCCGACGGGTCGATCGAGAAAAACAACGAGCCGGCGAGCGCAATTGCGACGATGGCATCACCGGCGGCATGCAGCGCGTGAGTTCTGGCCAAACGCACGAATGGCGTGAGCGTCGCCGAACCATCAACATTGAGACGCTGGTTCATCGATTTGCCAGAGGTGCCGCGCGGAGCGGAACTTCGAGACGGTTTGGTGAGCAGGCGCCAGCCAGTATCGGTGTCGGTGTCGTCGCTCACAAGGAGAATCTAGTCTGCGAACTTGTAGCCGAGCCCCCGGATGGTCACGATGCGGGTTGGTTCAGACGGATTCTGTTCAATCTTGTTGCGTAACCGCTTGATGTGAACGTCGAGCGTCTTCGTGTCGCCGACATAGTCGTGACCCCAAACTTCGTCGATCAGTTGGTCCCGAGACGCCACCCGACCAGCGCGGCCGATGAGCGCCGTGAGCAGATCGAACTCCTTGAGGGGCAGGTCGATCACTGCGCCTCGGATTCTTACTTCGTGCCGACTCGGATCAACATGCACGTCACCGATTTCGATCGGATCCTCACTCGATGTTGCAGTTGGCGACGCCGGTTCAGCAGCATCGTCGTCAAGACGCGATCTTCGCAGCACAGACCGAACTCGAGCCAGGAGCTCTCGAAAACGATACGGCTTGGTCACGTAGTCATCTGCGCCCACCTCGAGACCAACGACTGCATCGATCTCTTCGCCTTTGGCCGTGACCATGATGATCGGCACATCGCTCGTCGATCGAATCTCGCGGCAGACATCGATGCCCGACATTCGAGGAAGCATGACATCGAGCAGGACCAGGTCGGGTGAACCGGCTTCGAAACGCTCCAGAGCTTCGCGACCATCACGAGCCACGTCGATCGCAAATCCCTCCCGTGTAAACCCAATTCGCAACGCATCGAGAAAAGACTCTTCGTCCTCGACGATCAGAATCTTTGTTGGTTTCCGTGTTGGGCGCGAAACGGGCGTCATGCGCGCTCCGATCTCAGCTCGGTCACAGTCTCAGGCTCCGGTTCCCACGGAAGCTCGATGGTAAAGGTCGATCCCTCACCCTCAAAGGAATCAACGGTGACTGACCCTCCATGATTAAGAGCGACGTGCCGCACAATTGACAGCCCGATTCCTGTTCCCCCGGTGCCGCTTTCACGGCTGCGATCAACCCGGTAGAACCGTTCAAATATGCGATCGAGGTCACGCTCTGGGATTCCTCGGCCGGTATCGCTCACGATCAACGAGATCACCGATGCGCGCAAACGCACCGACACAGTCACGGTGTCGCCGTGCTCGCTGTACTTGATTGCGTTCTCGACAAGATTCACGAGCGCGCTTAGCAACTGGTCAGCGTTGCCGCGAATATGCACGGTTGTGGCCGGCAGCATGTGGCCAACGCTGACGCCGGCCGACTCGGCCGCGACCCGGGTGCGTTCGAGGCCGTCGGTCACCACTTGGTGCATGTCGACGAGGTCGCCAAAGTCCTGTGTTCTGCTTTCGATTCTGCTGAGCTCAAGCAGGTCATCGATGGTGTTCGCCAGCCGGTCTGTCTCAATTAGCACCCGGTCGAACAGCTGTGAACGCGTCTCCAGATCATGTTCGTCTTTGAGCATTTCAACCAACAAGCTCAGGGCTCCAACTGGCGTTCGCAGCTCGTGGCTGAGATTGGCCACGAAATCGCGCCGAGTCTTTTCGACGCGCTGATGATCGGTAACGTCGTCGGTAATAGCAAGTGCGCCCACGACATTTTCATCGACCAAGATCGGCACGGCATGCAGGTGCAGTGTTCGACTCGGCGGGCCGGATACCTCAAGTTCGCGTTCGCACGCCTGACCCCGCACCGCTTGATCAATCAGCCCGCCGATCGTGGCGTCGATCAGCGTTCGTGCACTCGACGTCGTTCCCACCGTTCGGGCCAGCGAGTTGCGCACCACGACATCGCCTGCCTTGTCGGCGACCGTAACACCTAGCGAAAGCGCGTCGAGCGACAGTCGGAGCTGTTCGGCAAGAGCATCAGCCTTGTCGGTCCGGCCGCGGGCACGGTCGAGCAACCGCTGATGCTCGGTCATGACATCGCCGCCGGGTCGTGCCCCCATTGCCGACAACACTGTGCGCCGAGACGCTTCGGCGCCGAGATACCAGCAAAGAGGTCCTGCGATGATCAACGTGACCACGACCGCCAGCATCGCGATCATGTCAAACTGCAGCCTCGACCAGTTCTGTCATCAACGCGGCGCCATCGAGCGACGACACGCCACCCAATCGGGTGATCGCCGCGTAGCCGGCACGTATCAACCCGGTGTCGCTGTTGCCGGGAACATCATCGTCGTTAACGGCGTAACTGAGCTTGACGACCGCCCCGTCGATTGAGTCGATCGACGACTGGTAGCGAGACGATGGGGCGAGGGGGGCTTCGCGAACGCCAAGTAGGTCATCGGGCCTGACACATGGAACATTGAGATTGATGACAACATTTGTGTCGGCTCGCAGCAGATTGAGCACGCGAATCGCCCAAACCGCAGCGGTGTCGTAGTGCGGGGGTGTCTGTGCCTGCCAATCAAATTCGGCGCTGATAGCCACCGACGGAACGTTCCACCTCGCAGCGGTAATCGCTGCGGCGACAGTACCGCTATGGGTGACGGCTGGTCCGGTGTTCAAGCCATAGTTGATACCTGATGCAACCACCTCGGGCAGTTCGCCGAACGCGCCCTTCATGGCAAGGATCACGCACAGAGCCGGTGGGCCGTCGACGGCGTATGCCTCGACACCCTCGGCACCTTCAAGTACCCGTTTTTCAAAAGCGATTTCTGGGCTGGGTCCGGCCAGGCCGAGCATTGAGGTGCCGGCACCGCTGTAATCGCGGTTCGGGGCCACAACAAATGGCGTGTGACCTGCGCCGAGCAGTTCCTTTACGAGAACCTGCAGTCCATCGGCGTCGATGCCGTCATCGTTGGTGACCAGCACACGCTTCGCGATGGCTGTCATTCGTCTTCGTCAAGTGTGTTGGGCGTCTGCAGCATGCGCGCCCGGGCTCGTTCTGCCCCAACTTGTTCAGGAGTCCAACCCTCGACGATGAAACGGACCCACTCGCCAACATTGACGGCGTGGTCGCCGACCCGTTCGTAGAACCGACCGAGCAGAGCCATCTGAATCGAGGTTTGAGGATCCCGCTCATGCGCCTTGTGATCGCTCAGCACTGCCGCGATCAGCTCGTTGGCGTATTCGTCGAGGCGATCATCGATGTCATCAAGTGCAGCGCCAAGAGCGACGTCGCGACTCTCATAGGCTTCGCCAGCAAGTCGGAACATGCGTTGGGCTTCGGTGCTCATCTTGTTGAGCAGCCCGCGAATATGCGGCTCGTACTCGGTTCCGAACATGCGCCGAGTTGCTTTGGCGATATTCACAACCAGGTCACCTGAGCGTTCAATCTCAGGATTCAACCGAATCGCGGCGACGATCTCTCGAAGGTCGGTCGCCATGGGCTGTTGTAACGCCAGCAGCTGGGTGCACATCGTGT
Source organism: uncultured Acidimicrobiales bacterium (assembly GCA_937991435.1). Classification (GTDB taxonomy): domain Bacteria; phylum Actinomycetota; class Acidimicrobiia; order Acidimicrobiales; family UBA10347; genus UBA10347. The sequence goes on along the minus strand of CALKPY010000095.1, from coordinate 1,690 downwards.
CGAGATTGACCGATACCGCATCGAGTAGGTCGTCGTCATCGATCAGACGTTGCGCAGCATTGAGATCGTTATTTAAGAATGCGTCGGTGGCGCGCGGAATCATCTCGGTGACCATGGCGCACATGCGCACGACTTCGGCTCGCACCGCGTCGAGGTCGCCGTGGAAGTTGGTTCGCAGTGGTTCTGTCATGAATACCTCAGCCGAAGCGGCCGGTGATGTAGTTCTCGGTGCGTTCGTCGGCGGGATTGGAAAAGATCGTCGTGGTCAGGTCGTATTCGACGAGAAGACCAGTTCGTTGGTCAGTGTGGACGTCAACTTCGGCGGTGAAAAAGGCAGTGCGGTCGCTGACACGCGCCGCCTGCTGCATGTTGTGGGTCACGATCATGATCGTGTAGTCGTTCTTCAGTTCCGCCATCAGATCCTCAATGCGGGCCGTCGCAATCGGGTCGAGCGCCGAACAGGGCTCGTCCATCAAGAGCACATCGGGGCTCGACGCAATTGCTCGAGCGATGCACAGACGTTGCTGCTGTCCGCCGGACATGCCGGTCGCCGAGGCGCTCAAGCGGTCCTTGACCTCATCCCACAGTGCCGCCTTTTGCAGCGATGCCTCGACAATGTCGTTGAGTTCGCCCTTCTTTCGTATGCCGGCGATCCGAGGACCGTAGGCCACGTTGTCAAAGATCGATTTGGGGAACGGGTTGGGCTTCTGAAACACCATGCCGATGCGTCTACGAACTTCGACCGGGTCGACCCTGTCGGCGTAGAGATCTACGCCCCGGTAGAGCAACGTTCCGTCAACTCGAGCCGTCGGGATGAGATCGTTCATGCGATTGAACGACCGGAGCACCGTGGACTTACCGCAACCAGACGGACCGATGAGTGCGGTGATCTGGCGTTCTGGGATTGCGAGTTCGACGTCGCGCACCGCGCGGAAGTCGCCGTAGTACACGCTGAGGTCGCGTGTTTGAAAGACCATGTCGTCAGACCCTCGTTCGCTGTCTGGTGATAGTGCGTGCTCGGTAGTCAACGTCGACTCTTTCACTGCGATGGCGGTTGTCAGATCGGCCATGTCAGCCTCGCTTCTTCTCAAAGTAGTTGCGCAGCAGCACTGCAATCGAGTTCATGATGATGACAAAGACAAGCAGAACCACAATCGCCGCGCCGGCAGCTGGCCCGAAGCCCTCGTCTCGACCCGAGTTCTGCACCCATCCAACAATCACGATCGGCATGGCGGTGAATCGGTCTGCGAACTGGCCAAAGAAGTCTTCGAGACCCGAGAACATTGAATCGCGCGGTGCCAGACGTCCGGTGATTGCACCGACGAGGATGAGCGGTGCGGCCTCGCCAACGGCGCGTGCGAGCGCTAAGAGCGTGCCGGTGAGAATGCCAGGAGCTGCGAATGGAAGCACTTGGCTCTTGATCACTTCCCACTTGGTGGCACCAACGCCATAAGCACCTTCGCGCAGCGATTGTGGCACTGCCCGAATCGCTTCGGCTGCGGTGATGATGACGATCGGCAACACCAGCACGGCAAGGGTGACTCCGCCAGCAAACAGGGTGCTCTGACCGAGCTCAATAAGGTCCTCGCCGTACCACGCATTCCATCGGTTGTTCACCCGGTCGACAAACCAGTTGGTGACCGCGGTGCCCTTCACAAACAAGAACAGACCAAGCAGGCCATAGACCACC